>DXBN01000061.1 GCA_019116505.1 Candidatus Enterococcus avicola
TGTTTGTTTCTATAAAGAAACATTCTACACGTTTGTTGTTTGTTTTGCTTGCTTTGTTCAGTTTTCAAAGGTCTACGTTGTTGCTGTGTTAGCAACTTTTATATCATATCAGGTTGACGTTTTATTGTCAACACTTTTTTATAAAAGTTTTTTGTAACTTTTCTTTAAAAGTTATCTGCTGTTAACAGCGACTTCGTTATAATAACAAATCGCATCATTACTTGTCAACTACTTTTTAACATTTTTTCAATCTGAAAATTTGTTATTTTATATAGTTATTTGCGACTTAGTTATAATAGCATTTAGTTAAACACACGTCAATTGTTTTTTAAAAAATCTTTTTGTGTTTTCAACAACTACTAATATACCAAGGAAACAGCATCAGGTCAACCATTACCCACCTTCGATCCTCTCTCAAACTAACGATAATTAAAGTGTTATTTTTAGGTTTCGTTCGCCTTTAAAGATGGATTTTGTAGGAAACAATTCTAAGAAAAGAAAAAAAAGGCGGAAAACAAGAAATATCCTTGTTTTCTCAGCCTTTTAATGAAAATATTTTTTTATCTCATTGTTGGGAATAGTAAAACATCACGAATCGATTGTGCATCAGTTAATAGCATAACTAGACGGTCAATCCCAATTCCTAATCCACCAGTTGGCGGCATACCGTACTCTAATGCTTCTAAGAAATCTTCATCCACACCATGCGCTTCATCATTTCCATCGGCTTTTTCTTGATCTTGTGCTTCAAAACGCGCACGTTGATCAATCGGGTCATTTAATTCTGTAAAGGCATTGGCGAATTCACGGCCAACAATAAATAACTCGAAACGGTCCGTAAAGCGATCATCTTCTGGATTTTTCTTCGCAAGCGGAGAAACTTCCACAGGGTGTCCGTAAACAAAAGTTGGTTGTTGTAATGTATCTTCGACAAATACTTCGAAAAATTCATTTAATACATGACCGACTTCCATATTTTTTGTTACTGGTACATTATGCTCTTTTGCAAGTGCATGGGCTTCTTCAGTTGTCATTTTTTGCCAGAAGTCAACACCAGTAATTTCTTTAACAGCATCTGCCATATGAACACGACGGAATTCCGGTCCTAAGTCAACTGTTTGTCCATCGTAAGTCACTTCTGTCGTACCTAATGTTTTCGTTGCAGCATGACGAATAATACCTTCTGTTAAATTCATGATATCTTTATAGTCAGTATATGCTGTATAACATTCCAACATTGTAAATTCAGGATTATGTGTTGTATCAATCCCTTCGTTACGGAACACACGACTAATTTCATAAACTTTTTCCATGCCACCGACAATTAAACGTTTTAGATGTAGCTCTAAAGCGATACGTAGGTATAATTCCATATCAAGTGCGTTGTGGTGTGTTTCAAATGGACGAGCCGATGCACCACCTGCTTGGTTATGTAAGACTGGCGTTTCCACTTCTAAATAACCTTGTCCATCAAGGTAACGACGGATTTCACTAATAATTTGGCTACGTTTCATAAAACGATCGAAGCTTTCTTTATTACTAATTAAGTCCAAGTAACGTTGACGGTAGCGTTGTTCAATGTTTGTTAAACCATGATATTTGTCTGGTAATGGACGCAAAGCTTTCGTTAACAATGTTATTTCCGTTGCTTTAATAGAAACTTCACCTGTATCAGTTTTCATAATTTCTCCAGTTACACCAAAGAAATCACCTAAGTCTGCTTGTTTGAAGATCTCGTAAGCCTCATCGCCTACTTGATCTTTACGTACGTAAATTTGAATACGACCTTCACGATCTTGCAAATGAGCAAAGCCAGCTTTTCCTTTTCCGCGCTTTGTTACCATTCGTCCAGCAATACTACTTGTTAGTGCCATTTCCTTTAATTCTTCTTTTGATCGTTGGTTAAATAATTCATGCAACTCGGCAGAATTATGGGTACGGTCAAAACGTTGCCCAAAAGGATCGATTCCTTCTTGTTGCAAATGTTCCATCTTTTGACGGCGAACTAACATTTGGTCGTTAAGTTCTTCTTGTGTTTGGCGTTCCTCTGTCACGAGTCATCCTCCATTCTATTTTTCACTACTTTTCTATAATGCCAATGAAAACGAGAAAAAGCAAGCTGAAGTTGTTCCTTCTACTCACTTTTCTCTTGACTTTTTAACGGATAATTGGTTGATTCTCAACTTTATCTAAAAACTCTGTCAATAATTGAAGTGTTGTTTCTCTTGTTTCTGATTGATTAATCGCTGCCTTAACTTTAGCAGCACGCGGAATACCTTTTAGATAGTAGGCGGCGTGCTGACGAAATTCACGAGCCGCGATTTTTTCTCCTTTTAATTGAATTAAACGTTCAAAATGCAGCTTCGCCGTATCAATTTTCTGACGAGGCGTTGGTTCCGCAATCAATTCGCCTGTTTCAAGGAAATGTTTTGTACGATGAATCATCCAAGGATTTCCCATTGCCGCACGACCAATCATCACCGCGTCACAACCGACTTCTTCAAACATTCTTTTCGCATCTTCTGGGGTACGGACGTCACCGTTACCCATAAAAGGAATCGACAAGTGTTTCTTGACTTCACGTAAAACATCCCAATTTGCGTTACCTTCATACATTTGGACACGCGTGCGGCCATGCATGGCAATTGCAGCAGCCCCAGCAGCTTGTGCGGCTTTGGCATTTTCTACAGCAAAAATATGCTCATCATCCCAGCCGATACGCATCTTAACTGTGACCGGTTTTTCAATCGCGGAAGAAACAGCTTGCACCATTTCATAAACTTTATCAGGGTCGAGCAACCATTTCGCGCCAGCCTCCGCTTTAATGATTTTATTGACAGGGCACCCCATATTAATATCGATAATATCGGCTGTTGTATTTTCTGCCACAAATTTAGCGGCTTCTACTAAAGTTTCTTTCGTCCCACCAAAAATTTGAAGGCTAAGTGGATGTTCCGTTTCGTCATCGATGTAAAGCATTTCAAGGGTTTTTTTGTTACGCATTTGAATCCCTTGGTCACTGATCATTTCACAAACAACTAATCCTGCGCCTGCTTCTTTAACCGTCACTCGAAAGGCAGCATTGGTAATCCCCGCCATCGGGGCAACGACTACTCGGTTTGGAATGGCGACATTACCAATTTTCCAACCTTGTTCCATCTACTTTTTGCCCCCAGTAATTTCTTCAATCAAAGCAGTTAAATCTGCTTCATCAAAGTGGTACTTGTTATTACAGAACGAACATACCGTTTCAGCTCCTTGATCTTCATCAATCATTTGTTGAATTTCACTTGAGCCTAATGTTAAAATCGCACGCGAGAATTTTTCTTTTGAACAATCACAGTGGAACTGTACCGGTTGTTCTTCTAAAAATAAAATACGTTCACCTTCAAAAATGACTTCTAAGATTTCTTCCGGGGTCTTCCCGTGATCAATTAAATCAGAAACACGCGGCATTTGGGCTAAACGTTCTTCTAATTTTCCTAAAACAACATCATCTGCACCTGGTAAAACCTGTAACATAAAGCCACCTGCAGCTCTAATGCTTTCATCGGTATCAACTAACACACTTAAACCAACTGCTGAAGGAATTTGTTCAGAAGCGGCTAAGTAATAAGTAAAGTCTTCTCCTAACTCACCTGAAACAATTGGGACTTGTCCTGAAAAAGGTTCTTTTAATCCTAAATCTTTAATAACTGAAAAAACCCCTTCGGTTCCAACAACACCACGAACATCAATTTTCCCATGTTCATTTGAAGGAAGACTGACGTGAGGATTTTGAATATAACCTTTAACATTTCCGCTAGCGTCACCATCAACGACGATAGCGCCACCAGGACCGTTCCCTTGAATTTTAACCGTTAAACGGTCGCCTTCTGTTTTTAAATCACTACTACTTAATAGTAATGTACCAACTAATGCACGACCCAGAGCCGCTGAAGCACTGTGCCATGTATCATGTCTTCTTTGCGCTTCTGTCACAGTTTCTGTCGCATTAATTGCATATGCTCGAATATAGCCATCATAGACGAGTGCTTTGCTAATGTAGTCTTTCATTCTATTCGCTCCTCTTATTTACTCACCGTATCATACTAGCATCTCTTCATTTTTTCAACAAGGATGCCTAAAAATTAATAAAAGAGGTCATTTCTGGAACGGTCAGTGACGAGTAATAAGCAAAGAATTTTTCGAAAGTGTTTTTACTTTTGAAATAATTCTAGCTTATTACCGAGTCATTGTGGCAGAAATGCCGATAAAAGAGGTCATAATAATGAGCGGTCAGCGACAAGAGATAAGGCGTCAGCAGAAAGAATCGCTTTTTTGATTTTATTCTGCTGACAACTTATCTCCGCAGTCGTTGCTCATTTTATGCCGATAAAAAGAGGTTGCACGTTATTATGCAACCTCTCCTTGTTTCGTTATTGATCAGAATTGTCAGTTGAGTCTTCTTTTGTTTCTTCTGTCTCTTCTTTTAATTCTGCTTTTTCTTCTTTGAACTCTTGATGTTCTTCAACTTGTTTTTGCGCGTCTTTTTCTTCTAAGGCACGTTTTGCTTCCTCATAAGATTGAGCAACACGCTCACTTGGGAACTCATCTTCTGCAAAATCAGCTGGCATTTCGCCTGTTTCAAATAATGATTTAATTGCTTTTGCATCTAATGTTTCAAACTCAAGTAATTTTTGCGCGATTAATTCGTTTTTCTCACGGTGTTCTTCAATGATTTCACGTGCTTTTTCATGTGCATCCATTAAAATTTTACGAACCGCTTGGTCAATTTCAAAAGCAACTTGTTCAGAGTAAGCTTTTGTTTGACCGTAGTCACGACCAACAAAGACTTGGTGGTTTCCTTCATATTGAACAGGACCTAAATCACTCATTCCGTATTCAGTTACCATACTACGTGCAAGACCTGTTGCTTGCTCGAAGTCATTTGAAGCGCCTGTTGATTGAACGTTGAAGAATACTTCTTCCGCTGTACGTCCACCTAAAAGGCCAACGATTTGTTCAAACATATCTTCTTTCGTGTGTAGGAATTGATCTTCTTTTGGTAAAGCGATCATATATCCGCCCGCACGACCACGAGGAATGATGGTTACTTTATGGACGATACGTGCACGGCTTAAAACTAAACCAACAATTGTATGTCCTGCTTCATGGTAAGCAATCATTTCACGTTCACGTTTGTTAATTGCACGATCTTTCTTCGCAGGACCAGCAATCACACGGTCTTGCGCTTCATCAATATCTGAAGCATCAATTTGTTTTTTATTACGACGAGCCGCTACAAGAGCTGCTTCGTTTAAGACGTTTTCTAGTTCTGCACCGGCAAAACCTGGTGTTTGTTGTGCAACGACTTTCAAATCAACGTCGCCCGCTAACGGTTTGTTACGTGCATGAACTCGTAAAATCGCTTCGCGTCCTTTAACATCTGGACGACCAACTAAGATTTGACGGTCAAAACGACCTGGACGTAACAACGCTGGATCTAAAACGTCTGAACGGTTGGTTGCGGCAATTACAATAACGCCTTCGTTTCCACCGAAACCATCCATCTCTACTAGCAATTGGTTCAATGTTTGTTCACGCTAATCGTGTCCACCACCCATACCGGCTCCACGTTGGCGACCAACTGCATCAATCTCATCAATAAAGATAATTGCAGGGGCATTTTTCTTCGCTGTTTCAAATAAATCACGAACACGGCTAGCACCGACACCGACGAACATCTCTACGAAATCAGAACCTGAAATCGAATAAAATGGCACGCCTGCTTCACCCGCAACTGCTTTAGCAAGTAATGTTTTACCCGTTCCTGGAGGGCCCTCTAAAAGAACACCGGCTGGAATACGAGCACCTAAAGCCACGAAACGACGTGGATCTTTAAGAAATTCGACAACTTCGACTAATTCTTGTTTTTCTTCCTCTGCACCAGCAACATCTGAAAAACGAACTTTGACAGCTTTACCGTCGGCTTCTTTGGCTTTTGATTTACCAAAGTTCATTACGCCACGGCCACCGCCGCC
>DXBN01000007.1 GCA_019116505.1 Candidatus Enterococcus avicola
ACGCATCGCTTGCGCTTGATTCATTCCTAATGAACACGCGGCTTCTAATTGACCACGATTGACCGCATTAACCCCAGCACGAATAATTTCTGCCACATAGGCTCCACTGTTAATTGATAGCGCAATGCAACCGGCAGCTAATCGTGAAACTTCAAATCCTAAGATCCCTGTTCCAAAGTAAACAATGAAAATTTGTACAAGTAAAGGTGTTCCGCGGACGTACTCTATATAAATTGTTGCTAAAATACGCATTAATTTATTTTTAGCTAATTTCATAAATGCAAGCAGTCCACCTAACAGCGTCCCGAATAAGACCCCAATGAAAGCTAAGAAAATCGTATAACCTGCGCCACTAATATAAAAAGGTAAATATTTCTTAAAGAAACCTTCATCGTCTTCGATTAAATATTGATTGGCTTCTTCTTGATAGCCTTCTAATAAATTATTATCAACAATTTCCGTAATCGAAGCGTTAATGTTTTCTTCTAGTATCGGAGCATTTTTCGAAAAAGCAACAGCGACATCTTTATTTGCATCTTCAAAAGAAGCTTCTGAAAAAATGATATCATCATGACGGTCCACATAACCTTTAGCAACCGGTCCTTCTAAAATCGCACCTTCAACTTTTTTGTTTTTTAAATTCAAAATGACATCTGGAATTTTTTGTAAAGAAACCGCCGAAGCATTCGACATTTCTGACAGCGTCAATTCTTCTTGCGTCGATTGTTTTTGAACAGCGACTGATAAACCATCAAAATCCTCAATTGAGGCTAATAAGTCTTTATTTTCTTTGCGGATTAACAATTTTTGTTCAATTGTCATATATGATTTTGAAAAACTAACTTCTTTTAAGCGTTCTGGCGTTGGTGACATACCTGAAATAATCAAATCGATTTTTCCAGTTTGGAGTGCACCAAGAAGTGCATCAAATCCCATTGCCTCAATTTCTAATTCGACACCTAAATCTTCCGCAATTTTTTTAGCAACAGAAATATCAAAACCGACAATTTTTTGTTTTCCATCAACTTCTGCATAAAATTCATAGGGGGCGTAGTCAGGTGATAACCCCACGATCAAAGACCCTCTTTCAATAATTTGGTCATAGGCTGGATCTTCAGTAGTTGCTCCCACATGATCCGTTGGTATAAAGTAACTGGCTAGTAAAAGTAAACTCATGAAGAAGAAAAAGCCTTTTTTAATTTTCACGTTTTATTCATTCCTTTCAATATAAATGTATAAAAATACATTAAAACCGCTAATAAGCATACCACAAATCAGCTAACTGGAGAAGGATTACTTACTCAAAAATCCATTTTTCTTTTAAAAAAGCAAAAAACAACAAACGGACAAGTCACTTATCCATTTGTTGTCGCACTTTATTTTTTTAATCGCGGCATTTCGCCTGACCATTCAAATGCTTTTTTAGCAATGATCACCGCGATAATTTCATTTAGAATTGCAGCTGCAGCAATAGTTCCTTGAATAATTACGGCTGATTTTGGGTCAAACATATTCAATGAACTCACAGCAATTCCCGTAAAGACTAACGACACACCAGAGTGAGGTAATAACGTTAATCCCAGATATTTTTGAGCCGTTTTAGCACCAAAGTAGGCCCCACTATATTTTCCGAAAGCCCGAGAAAGGATATAAATCAAAGTAAAGACTCCCGCACCTAAAATCAAATGATAATCTAACGGTGCTCCTAGGTTAACAATTACGATTAATAGGGAGATACCTAAAATTGGATTGAAAGCACTCATAATTTGGTGCAATCTTTCTTTTGAAACAAGATTCGCAAAAACAGCTGAAAAAGCCATCCCGATTAACATGAAGTTAATCATTTCTGCACCTAACACTTGTTGATTAATGTAAATACTAACCGATCCGGCAATTAAGATGAATGAAACGAGTAAAAGCTGCGTTTGAATTTTTGATCTTTCTTTTTTTAAGAAAAGACTTGAAAGATAACCAACAACAGAACCGATAGCCATTGGTAAAAGAATCATAATCGACAAGGTTGCACCCAATGAAGTCGATTGATTGCCATTTTTCTTTGCTGTGATAATCCCATTAATACTAAAAAACATGATAATTGCGATGACATCATCTAAAACAGCCCTCGGAATCAACGTTTTCATAACAGGTCCATCGGTTTTAAACTCTCTAACAATTGATAACGCAGGAGCTGGAGCGATTGCTAGCGCGATACTTCCGAAAATCAATGATAAATAAAGAGGAATCTGCATGAAGTAAAAAATAGCTGCAAAAATCAAAGTGGCAACCAAAAAAGCTCCAAGAGATTGGGTTAAAGTTGTTATTAAAATCTGTTTCCCTGATTTTTTCAAATCTTTCAAGACCAATTCAGTCCCAATCATCAGTCCGACGCTACATTCGAGCAAACTTAAAAGCATTTTGTACCAGCCAGCCGCTAGTAGTGACTCCCTCATTAAACCAAAAGCATGAGGGCCTAGAGCCATCCCGGCTAACAACCATCCCAAAATTGCTGGCATTTTAAATTGGTGACGATTTTTCCCATAACAAATGCAATAACTAAAACTATTAATAATTTAAAAACTAACAAGATTTGACATTCCTTTCACTAATAAAGAAAATAATATTGATAAAATAAATCTCTACTTACTTTCTAATTTAGGACAGCTTCTTGACTTTTCTATGAATATTTCAAGAATAAGGTACACTTGTTTTTCCACGAAAGCCACGATTGGCATAGTACGAATCCGCACCATTGTGATAGGTAAAAGTACGATTATACCTTTTATCACCAAATAAGGCTCCACCAAGATTACGAACCTCTATTGGTGTGGCTAACCAACTTGAAGTTTTTAAATCAAAAGTTCCTAGTGTCTGTAGATAGCCATACTCTTCTTCGGAAAGTAACTCGATCCCCATTTGTTGCGCACAATTTACTGCGCTATTTTCTGGTTTATATTTTTTTCGTGCATTTAAAGCAACATCATCGTAACAATAGCTGCGACGACCTTCCGGGGATTCAGCTGAACAATCGTAAAAAAGATAGCCCGATTGCTGACGATCAACTCCCACAACGTCCGGTTCGCCTCCAGTTTTTTCCATTTCTAAAAGAATCGCAAGTACCGCGGGGTTATTTTCTAGTGCCTCTTTAACGGGGTCCCAAGTTAATTGCGGATGACGCTCCATATGTTTAGAAAACCGTGCTTCGAGGATAACAATTAATTCGTTTTGGGTTAAATGACTTAAATCTAGCGTTTCTTTTACCATATTCTCAACTCCAATTATTTGTATTCACAAGACTCAAGATGGTCATTGACCATACCAATCGCTTGCATAAAAGCATAAATTGTCGTACTACCTATAAATTTAAAGCCCCTTTTTTTCATTTTACGACTAATTTCATCAGATAATGTTGTCGTAGCAGGAACTTCAGATAATTGCTGCCAATGATTCACCTGTATCTGATAATCATTAAAGCGCCAAAAATAGTTATCGAAACTTCCGAATTCTGCTTGTATTTCTAATAATAATTGTGCATTATGAATCGCCGCTTTAATTTTCAAAGGATGTCGAACAATTCCAGGATTGTTTATCAAAGCTAAGTATTTTTCCTCATTATAGGCAGCTACCTTTGCAATTTCAAATTGATCAAATGCTTGTCTAAAATTTTCTCTTTTATTTAATATTGTTACCCAGCTTAATCCTGATTGCATGCTTTCAAGAACGAGCATCTCAAAAAGTCTTTGGTCATCGTGAATGGCTTTGCCCCATTCATTGTCATGGTAATCTTTTTCAAGTTGACTGCCATTTGCCCAATCACAGCGCATAAAATTCCCTCTTTCTATTCTGAATCTCCAATGATTGTTGCGCGTAAAATTTTATCCATTTTTTTACCTTTTGCAAGCTCATCGACTAATTTATCTAAATAGCGGATTTCTTTCATTAGCGGGTCTGCAATTTCTTCAATACGAACACCACAAATGATACCGGTAATTAACGAGCGGTTTTCATTTAATTTCGGCGCTTGTTCAAAAAAAGTCTCAAAATTTGTTTCTGCTGCTAGATGTTGTTCAATTTCCACTTGTGTATACCCTGTCAACCATCGGACAACTTGATCGACTTCTTCTTTCGTACGGCCTTTTTTCTCAACTTTGGTAATGTATAGTGGATAAACACTAGCAAAACTCATCGTATAGATGCGGTGCTTCTTCATTTGTCATTCTCCTTTTTGTACATCTGCGTTAAATATCTTTGCATATTCTGATCTTCTACCAAATTATAAGAAAATCCCAAACTTTCAGCAATTTCTATGCCTAATTCTCGAAATAAATCGCATGCATTAAAAATTGCTTGCCAAATTGCCTCTGGATTTGGATTAGGATAGGTCTTTAAATAAGCTTCATAACGCTCTTTCGTTAATAGCTTTTCATAATATTTACCAAATAAGCCTGTCGTGATCTGAAAATTATTTTTTTGAGCAATCGACCAGTCAACTAATTGAAATAGTTGTGGATGGACAATTTCATAATACATCTTTAACACGTATGGTATTTGGTGCCGATTTAGTCCTTTGGCAACATTATTCAAACACCACCAAAATTCGTTACAGACACCATGGAACTCGATTTCTGGTGGTTTTTGAATCCAATGAAATTGATCACTTGCTTTCGCTAAATCAGGTAAAAAATCATCTTTATCCAATAATTTTATTGTTAACGTATCTTCTAAGTAGCGATTGAGCGCAACTTCTTTGATGTCCAAATGTAAATCAATCCGATTACCATCACTAAAAAGCATCAACCATGTATAAGATTCTTGTTGATTGTGATTCTCTCCCCAACCAAAAGCTTTTGAAATCGGTTCTTGCATCACAGCAATCTCACCGAATTTTTTTAACCATTCGGGGTTATTCAAAAAGGGAATCACGTCATTCACCACGTACACAATATCAAAATCTTGATATTCATCTTTTTTGACATTAGGATTAGTACGAGAACCATTTAAATAAACGGCACGAATCCGCTCATCTTGTTTGGCAATCTCTAAAATCATTTGGAACATCTCTTCTTCTGTTCGCATTTTTCACCTTCTTCAATTAATAAACCGCTAGCCATTCTTCCTTATAATTATAACAATTTATTTTTTATTTATCATATCTTTTTCGAGCCTAGTAACCTATAATTAAAACAATGGGCTTTAAATCTGATTAGTATGTCAGATGCTCTGATTTACTCAAAAAATTGGGAGGAAAAGTTGTTGGTAAGAAGGGATCATAAACACGTCTATGTTGTCCTCTCGGGTACGGATACGGTTCTTGGAAGAATTATTCAAAAGAAATTAGGCGTCAGCTATAACCATTGTTCAATTTCATTAGATGAAGATTTAGAGCGAATCTATTCATTTGGTCGAAAAACATACTGGCATGTTTTTTCATCTGGCTTTGTTAAAGAAAGCAAAAGCAGTGGATTTTATAAACGATTTGGTAGCACACGAATCATCGTCTTAAAAATTCCCGTAACAAAAAAACAATGGACCCGAATCAAAAGACGAATTGCAACTTTTAAAGCGGAGCAAGATTTATATCGTTATAGTTTAATTGGACTCATTTATTGTGATTTAGGCATCGATGTTAAAAGGAAAAACAAATATTTTTGTTCACAGTTTGTAACAGAAGTTCTAAATTCATCTGGATTAAATTTATTTGATCGTCCAGAAACTTTGATTCGGCCGCACGATTACTTAAACTTAACTGAACCCAAAATTATTTATTGTGGACAAATTCGGAACTATGAATGAAGAGAAACACTTCGACATAATTTCATGTCGCAACCACTTGCTCAATAAAGTGCGTAAAAAAATAGGTCTGTGATTTCTGTCGCAGACCTATTTTTTGTCAAAACACGTAACATATAGTTTACACAAAGTAATATATATTTTACCATCTAGTCTATAAAGGAGGTCTTGATAATGAAGAATATTCAAATTAT
>DXBN01000062.1 GCA_019116505.1 Candidatus Enterococcus avicola
AGTACACCAATTATTAATATTAAAAGCCAGTTCATTTTTAAACATCCTCCATTTCAAAACCTAAAATATCTTTTAAAAAGAATAATTTCTCAACTGTATGTTTTTTTTCACGAAAGATAACAAGAATGCTCGTCTCTTCAATCTTTGTAACGAGACAGTCTTTAATCGATGTTCGTTGAATAGAAATAAACTCAGTTGATTGAGGATTTAAATAAAGTGTGACTTTTTTATTTAGTAAATGATTTAAAACGACACTCCTTTTCTTTTTTGTCATTTTATTTTTCCCGACTAATTGATCAATAGAAACTTGATAAATCTCTGACAATTCGATTACTTTGTCAATTGTTGGTTGTGCAGATCCCGTTTCCCAATTGGAAATTGTTTGTCTAGAAACATTTAAGTTGTTCGCAATCTCTTCTTGGGTTAAATGATTTTCTTTTCGTAATGTGAAAATAATTTCACCAAATTTTGTCATATAATCACTCACCTTTCATATTAAGAATAGAATAAAGTAGTTATAAAAGCTATCAAATGTCGTTATCAATTGCGCAAATATCCCTAACATTGCTTGATTCTACAAGGAATTAAGTCAATTTGGAAAATAAAAAATAAAATCGAATGATTATAAGTAAGCAGTATGGTTAGAACGATTGAAAACCAGCCTTGTCTTCCTATTATACAAAAAATAGAAAAAAGGCTGGTTGCAGTAAGTGAGAATCACTTAATCGTTATATATTATTTTTCAGTTGAAGCACACCACAGTTCTTTAAAATAAGAATCATGTTCTAATAATTCATCAAATGAACTAGATTCAACAATTCCACCTGATTGGAAGACATAGATCGTTTCGACATCTTTAATAGTATTTAAGCGATGTGCGATTGAGATAATTGTTTTGTTTTTCAAAAACGCATTAAATTCTGGATGACAAGCTCTTCGGTCAGATTATCCATAGCTGAAGTCGCTTCGTCTAGGATAATGATTTTGGCATTCGTAAAATAAAGTCGAGCAAGTGCAAAACGTTGTCGTTCACCACCTAATAAAGTCATACCGCGTTCACCGATTTCGGTGTCTAGTCCCCGTGGAAGTCTTGAATAAAAGGATAAAAGTTCCACTGCCTCGAGGGCCGCCAATATTTCTTAATCAGAAACTGTATGGTCAAAGACAATATTTTCTCTTAGTGTGCCACTGAAAATTGGTGATTCTTGTGAAGTATAAGAAATATGATTATATAAATCTTGGAGATTCAAATCGGATAAATTTGAGCCATCGATAAAAATGTTTCCTGATTGCGGTTTAAGTAGACCAGTGATTAGTTTCACGATGGTCGATTTTCCAGATCCACTTTCGCCAACTAAAGCGACAGAAGCGCCTCCATTGATTTTAAATGACAACTGATTGAAAATATTTGTCTCTAGATAGGAAAAATAAATGTTTTCAAAATCAATCTGCCCAGCAAGCATAGTGATTTTCTTACCCGAAGTCAAATTTGAATCATTTTGTGTTTCTAGAAAATCGGTGTATCTCTGAAAAGTGCTCGTATCTAATTTGTATTGAACAAATACAACATTAAATATTGCAATAGGAGAATAAGCTTTATCGATTAATATAAGTAAAGCAACTAAAGCACCGACAGATAGTGATTGATTCTTTCAGCTGATTTTCAAATTCAATAAAGTCGTGTCCATCTGCAGTCTGCACAAGACTGAAATCTTGAGGGAAGGATGGGATTAGTGTTAGATTTTTATTTAAATTCAATTGATTTTCGAAAGCTTTTAGCAAGTAACAATGATTGACTTCTCAAACAAATTCCGAAGCATCACCAGTATTTGGATAGATTGCTGGTTGCACGGTTTCAATGAGTAAATCCCAGTGACTGAGTAACTTTTTGAGTTGTTTTTGATTCATAAATTTGTAGCGCTCCTGTTCCATATTTATTTTATAGGGCTTTAGTGCTCGGTTTTGTTTTAAGTAATTTGAGGGCGACATCCCGTACTCTTTTGAAAATGCTCTGAAAACCCCCGAATACGTTTCAAATCCATAAGTAAAAGCGGTCGCTGTGATTTCTTCGCCTGTTTGAATGGCATAAAGGGCATGGATTAACCATCGACGAATGATATATTGTTTAACGGGTAAACCGGTAACTGCTTGAAATAATTTATAAAAATGAAAGAGCGAATAATGACTCATTTCAGCTAGTTCTTTGATTTCAATTTCAGATTTTAAATGTTCTTCAATATAATCTAAAATCTCTTGGAAATTTAGCAATTTCGACGACTCCTTTGTTTGATATGAGTTTATATTAACAGCTTTGACTAAAAAATATAGTGCTAAAATTGCGATGTCTTTTTATTATCAAGTAATTATTTTTGACTACTTATTGAACAGACGAGACAAATAAAATGCGGAATTTTTTGTTGAATGCCACAATAGACTATATATATGAAGGAAAAAAACGCCTAAATTGTGATTTTTTTAAGAAATTTTCGTTTTTTTAAAGAAAATTCCCTCAGATTCCTTGACGTGCTTATTGATTTTCGTTAACATTTATATAACAGTTAAGTTTACCTGTAATAGCTTTCATAAGAAATGAGTAAGGAGGAGAATGAATGAGTGTAGATGCCATTCAAAAAATTATTGAAGCGGAAATTGAAGCGGAAACGATTATTCAAGAAACCGCGACTTTAATTCAAGAGAAACAACAAGCAAGCCAAGAAGCACTGGCTGCTTTTCGCAAAGAGTTACGTGAAAAAGAAAAAATCGAACAGCAACGATTACTCGAAAAATCAGAGCGAGAATTTGAGCAAATCAAAGCACCGCTAACCGTAAAAACAAATGGAGAGATTGAAAAACTGCAACAAATTTCTCCCGTGTTACGTGAAAAAGCCATCGAAAAAATGATTGAAGAGGTGGTGGGTTAATTGGCTATTGTTCAAATGCAAAAGTTCCACGTTTTAACTTTTAAAAAGACGCACGAGAAATTACTACAAACACTTCAAAACTTTCAGAAGGTAGAAATCTTACCTGCCGATGAAGGCATACTACTTTCAGATAATCACTTTGTAAAAGATGATTCATCGATTCAAAAAGACAAATTAGAAAATCAACTCGCGCGAGTACTGTGGGCGAAAGAATTTCTAACCAATTATGTTCCCCAGAAATCTTTTATTCAAAAATTACGAAACCAGTCACCAACTTATACGCTGGCACAGTTAGAACAAATCACCGAAACATCTGATTGGGAATCTTTTGTTGAAGACTTACGTGCGAAAGATCGCCGTTTGCGTATGATTTCCCAAGAAAAACAAGACCTTTCTAAAGAAGAAAATGAACTGAACCGTTGGCGCTACTTTGACGAATCCCCTGCAGTTCTAAATGATTTGAAACATTCCGTCGGTCTCTTAGGCACGATATCGAATGAGCAAATACCTACATTAAACCATGAACTAGAGAAGTACCCGAGTTCATATTATCAAATCATCCAACAAACA
>DXBN01000063.1 GCA_019116505.1 Candidatus Enterococcus avicola
GATAATGGATATTTTTTTGATCCTGACGGCTTTCAACAATCTGCTAAGCTCGCCAGATTACTGAAAAAACTAGATATTCCAAAAACTACCTTCCACGGCCTAAGGGATACTCATGCTTCTTTTCTATTTTCACAAGATATTGATATTGCCTATGTATCGAAACGCTTAGGTCATATTAATATTCAAACAACGCAGAACTATTATCTTGAATTGATGCCAGAAAAAAAGCACCAGCAAGATGCTGATGCTTTAAACCTCTTAAATTCTTTGTCAAGCTGATAATTTGAACCAACTTGAACCAAAAAACTCTTGTAAACGTTGATACAACAAGGAGTTGATTAACGTTTTGAGAATTGTGAAGCTTTACGAGCTTTTTTAAGACCTGGTTTTTTACGTTCTACCATACGAGCATCACGAGTTAATAGGCCAGCTTGTTTTAAAGCTGTACGGAAATCTGGATCTACAGTTAATAATGCACGTGCGATTCCGTGACGGATTGCACCTGATTGTCCTGCATAACCACCACCGTTAACGTTAACGAAAACGTCATATGAACCTCTTGTTTCAGTTACGCCAAATGGTTGGTTGATAACTTCACGTAGGTCAGCATGTGGAATATAAGTTTCAATTTCTTTTTTATTGATAACAATTTTACCAGTTCCCGGTACTAAACGTACGCGAGCAACGGCATTTTTACGACGGCCTGTGCCGATATATTGTGCTTGTGCCAATGGAATGTCCTCCTATTAAATTAAGTTTGTGATATCTAATACTTCTGGTTGTTGTGCTGCATGTGGATGAGTTCCTTCAGCATAAACGTGTAATTTCATTCCTTGAGCACGGCCTAAAGTGTTCTTAGGTAACATACCTTTAACAGAATTCTCGATTAAACGACGTGAATTTTTCTCACGTAATTCACCAGCTGAGATTGTTTTTAATCCACCGATGTAACCTGAATGACGGTGATATAATTTATCACTTGCTTTATTACCTGTTAATTTTACTTTATCTGCATTAATTACGATTACAAAGTCACCTGTATCCACATGAGGAGTGAATGTTGGTTTGTTTTTACCACGTAAGATTGATGCTACTACTGCTGAAAGACGTCCCATTGGTACATCTGTTGCATCAACTACGTACCATTTACGTTCTACTTCGCCTGCTTTGGCCATATATGTTGTACGCACTATTTTTTCCTCCAATTTCAATATCGAATGTTTGACAATCACTTGAGTTTCCGGGGCTCTCATGGGGCAAACAATACCATTTAACATGATACATAAAATATTCATTAATGTCAATCTTTTTCTCTGGTAAAATAAAAAAAACAAGAAAGATTTTCCATCTTTCTTGTTTCAAATTTCCAGGTCTAAGCTGGGTCAATTTCTGGTGCGTAGCCTAATTTGGCTTGCAACATCCAAATTCTCTTTTCAATATCTGTATTGAAGCTTGTGAAGATATCTTGTGAGCTATCATCGCCTTCTTCACCAGCAACTTCAATCCCTTTTTTGTATAGGTCTGCCAAATAACGATAGTTTTTAACTAATACAGCCATTCTTTCAGGAATGGTGCGTTCGTATGTCCCTACTTCATCGGCAATTTTCGTATGGTCGATAAATTCTTGTAAGGTTGAATAAGGGGCACCATCCAATGTAATTAAACGTTCTGAAACCACGTCTAATTGCGCATTTAATTCATCCATGAATTCATCCATTAATGGGTGTAGTGATAAAAATTCTGGTCCGCGCATATACCAATGCGTTTGATGAATCACAACTGAAAACTGACTTAAATCCGCCACCAATTGGTTTAAAATTTCTTTTGTTTTTCCATATTTCATCTAAATCTCTCCTCACTTTCCATACTACTAGCATAATACAAAGAAGAATAAAGTACAATTAAAAACTACTCTTTCTCATCGGGTTCTCCCATCGATGGTACAGCAACTTTCGTCACGGCTTCTGCCATTTCTTTCGTTAAAGATTCTTCATCGCGAACGCCAGCAAAGAAAGATAGGTATAGACTAGCTAAAGCATCATCTTGTCCGGCAACAATTTCCCATTTTCCACGATTTTCTTTTAGTTGTAAGGTCACTTCGGTAGCTGTTTCTTTGGCTTTGGTTTGTGGAATTTGTGCTTCCACAATTTCAATGGTATTTGCGATAATTTTCTTTTTATCTTTAGTAATTTGATTATCTTTTTGAATACGAGCTAATAACTCTTGCGTTGTTTGAGTCAATAAGCCACTTAAATCAAATCCTTTAATTTCATAGGTCACATGATGAATCGGTTTTGTTTCGGTTATTTTCTTCACTTCATAACTCGTCACTTCTTGTACTTGCGTCATTAACAACTCGGAAATCTTTTTGGCGACGGTTTCGTCAATCTGGTCATTGCTTTGCAACAA
Source organism: Candidatus Enterococcus avicola (assembly GCA_019116505.1). Taxonomy (GTDB): domain Bacteria; phylum Bacillota; class Bacilli; order Lactobacillales; family Enterococcaceae; genus Enterococcus_I; species Enterococcus_I eurekensis. The sequence continues at coordinate 2,410 of DXBN01000063.1, forward strand.
ACCTGCTGTAAAATTATCTTCAAACGAAGAACGGTGTTTCTCAAAAGCACTTGTTAGGGTCTCACTATTGGCAAAATTCGTTTCAAATGATTCATCTTCTTTTTGGTAAATCATTGCATCGATTAGTAACGGGGCAGCTTCTTTTGCAGGAATGGCTTTCGCACAACCTGCAATAAATAATGGCGTCAAAATAAATAAAGCCATTGCTAGCCATTTTTTCTTCACGGAATTTCCTCCTCTAATTTTCTTACGTTCTTATTATTGAAGAATTTCAAGTCCTTGTCTAGTATTCCGCCTCTTTTGCGTATCTTTATTAAAAATACTTAAGGAGATGGATCATGTTACTCTTTTATTTTGGTTGTTGTCTCGGCTCTTTTTTAATGGTTGTCGCTACTCGTTTGCCAATTGGTGAGGATTTTTTAGTTTCTCGTTCTCACTGTCACCATTGCCAAAAAACACTCCGTTTTTACGAACTGATTCCTCTATTTTCAATTTTATTCATGAAATTTCGGTGTTCGGCTTGTCAAAAAAGGATTCCAATCACTTATCTCTTAGTTGAATGTCTTTATGGCTTTCTCTTTTTCATCGTTTTTAAATCACTTATTGGTTCAATTGCGCTCGTTTATTTTATCTGGATTACGATGGCTTTTTTACTTTCGTTAACTGATTTATTTTACTGGATTGTTGAGCCTAAAATTTTATATCCCTTTGGCTGTTTACTATGGAGTCTGCTCTATTTATTTGACTGGTCCTTCTATCCTGCAACACTAATTTTTTTATTACTGGTTGCCTTCTTGATTTATTTCTTTTTACAAGCTTACTTTGGTTTTGGTGATATGTTACTACTACTGTTTTGGGGGCCTTGGTTTACTATTCATCAATTATTTATCTTACTGTTTGTCGCTAGTCTTTCGGGCTTAATCATTAGCTACCTATATAGTCGTTTAACACAGCAAAGTGTTAACCATTTACCTTTTGTTCCTTTTCTTTCACTGGGTTTGCTCTTTTTATTATTTTTTTAGAAACAACAAAAAGCTGACGAGAGAACTCGTCAGCTTGAAATTCAATTACATACGTACTGCAAAGCTTGGTGCCCATGCGCCAACTGAACTAACAGATACGCTTTGGCCTGGTGATGGTGCGTGGATATATTGTCCGCCACCTAATGCAATCGCAACGTGGTGTGTGCCTCCAGCAGAACCCCAGAAGTATAAATCGCCTGCTTGTGCTTCGCCAACAGAGATTCTTGTTCCAGCGCTTTCTTGAGGAACTGTCCATCCACCAATTTCACGACCTGTTGCATTACGGTAAACATAGCTTGTAAAGCCTGAACAGTCAAAGACATCTGGTCCTTTTCCACCCCATACATAAGGCTTGCCTAAGTGTTTGTATGCTTCTGCAATCACGGCACTTGAGTTGCCTGACGGTGCTGGTGCTGGCGTTGGAGCTGGTGTTTCTGGGACACTTGGTGTCTCAGGAACAGATGGTGCCGGCGTTACCGGTGTTTCTGGTGTCGAAGGAGCTTCAACGTTATTGTTGCTATTATTGTTACTGTTACCAGTATTAGTGTTCGTGTTACCACTATTGTTTATTGTTGAATTACTTGTAGACTCATTTGTGTTTGAGTTACTGCTACTTGTTGCTTGTTCTTGGCGACGAGCTTCTGCTGCCGCTTCAGCGATTAAACGTTCTTCTTCAGCGATACGTGCGCGCTCAGCTTCTGCTTTTGCTTTACGATCAGCTAAATCTGCTTTTTCACTTTCTTTCGATGATTGTTGGATCGCTAAGTCCGCTTTTGCAACAGCTAAATCCGCCTGGCTACGAACTAATTCGCCTTTTTGAGCTTCTAAAGCTACTTGGCTCTCATTAATTTCAACCATTTTTTGATCATTTTCAGCTTTTTTATCTTTAACTGCTTGTTGATCTTCTTTTTGTTGTGTAACTAAGTCATTATTCGCGTTTACAATTGTTGACATCGCTTGTACACGGCCAATTGCATCTGTTAATGAATCAGCGTTTAAAACAGCATCAATTAAGTTTGTTTGATTACCATTAACTTGTACGTCACGTGCTTGTTTGCGGATTGCTTCTTCGCGACGTTCAATGCGTACTTCTAAATCAGCAATTTCTTGTTTTAAAACTTCTGTTTCTTCGTTTAGTGTTTGTAATTTAGCAAATAATGCTTCTGCTTCTGCATTAATTGATGCTACTTCGCCTTCTAATTCACTGATTTGTGATTGCAAACCTGCTTGTTGGTTTTTTAATTCATTAATTTCTTTATTTTTTTGTTCAATTTGATTATCAAAATCATCTGCAAATGCAATTCCAGGTGTACCCACCGCGGTAAATAATAATGAACATGCTAAGATTGACGATAAAATTCGTTTTTTCAAGTTC
>DXBN01000064.1 GCA_019116505.1 Candidatus Enterococcus avicola
GTTAGCATTTGTTGATGGTGAACACGTTTATCCAATGGTTATTGCACAAGATCATAAGCGTGCGTTTGATTTTGATCGAGGTCCAAATACAGGTGGGATGGGTGCCTACTCGCCGGTTCCTCAAATTTCTGAAGCAATGGTGGAGCAAGCCGTTCGCGAAGTCTTACATCCAACGGTCCAAGGAATGATCCAAAGAGGAACACCGTATCACGGGATTTTATATGCTGGTTTGATTGCTACTGCTCAAGGACCGAAAGTGATTGAATTTAATGCCCGCTTTGGTGATCCGGAAACGCAAGTTGTTTTACCGCGTTTAGAAAGTAGTTTAGCACAAGTAATCAGCAAGTTGATTGCGCATGAAAAACCAGAAATTAAATGGAACAACCAAGCATCGGTTGGTGTAGTTGTGGCCGCTGAAGGTTATCCTGAAGTTTATCAAAAAGGTATGCTTTTACCTGAAATTACCAATGAAGATGTTTCGGTGATTTACGCTGGCGTAGCTGAAAAAGAAGGACAACTCGTTGCTAATGGTGGTCGTGTCTTTTTAGTTGAAGCGCATGCACAGACTATTGAAGCAGCTCAACAAAAAGTCTATCAGGCGTTAGAAAGCGTAGCACTCGATCAACTGTTTTATCGTAAAGATATTGGTAGTAAAGCTTTAAAAAATTAAATAAAGCAACCAATTTTAATTTCGCATGAAATCAAAATTGGTTGTTTTATTTTGTCGAAAATAAAATACACAATATAAGTGCTTAGCGATAGTCTTTTAACTGACATGTGGTAGAATATAAGTTATTAAATGATAGAGGATGATTACATGATGAAGCAAGTAAAATTTGGGCAAACAGACTTAGATGTTCCTTCAATTATTTTAGGTTGTATGCGAATTATAAGTTCAAATGACCCGGTAAGAGTCATTGAATCAGTCGTGGAAAATGGCATCACTTTTTTTGACCACGCGGATATTTATGGACAGGGTGAATGTGAAACGATTTTTGGGTCAGCCTTAAAAGAAACAGCGATTAAACGCGAAGAGTTGTTTATTCAATCCAAATGCGGCATTATTCCAGGTGAAATGTTTGATTTTTCTAAAAGACATATTATTGAATCCGTTGAAGGTAGTTTGAAACGACTTCAAACAGATTACCTTGATAGCTTGTTATTACACCGTCCAGATACGTTATTTGACCCAGCAGAAGTTGCTGAAGCTTTTGACCTATTAGAACAGCAAGGTAAAGTTAGATATTTTGGTGTCAGCAATCAAAATCCTGGACAAATTGAATTGTTAAAAAAATACGTTAAACAACCACTTGTAGCTAATCAACTACAATTTGGTATTAAACATACAGAAATGATTGATAGTGGCTTTCATGTTAATATGAATGATACCTTTGCAACCAACCGTGATGGTGGTGTCTTAGAGTATTCTCGTTTAAATGATATGACGATTCAAGCTTGGTCACCTTATCAGTATGGCCACTTTGAAGGTGTTTTTATTGATCATGAAAAATTCCCTGAATTAAACCAAAAACTTCATCAGTTAGCTGATAAATATGAAACAACACCAACCGGGATTGCTTCAGCATGGATTTTAACGCATCCAGCTAATATGCAAGTCATCGTTGGAACAATGAACTTGCAAAGGCTAAAAGAAATTGCCCATGCTTCACAAATTAAATTAAGTCGCAAAGATTGGTATCAAATTTATTTAGCAGCAGGAAACGTTCTACCATAAGCATATTTAAGAGAGAAAGCGCGAAAAGACGAACATTCGCGCTTTTTACTTTGGGAAAGAACACATCTTAGTTGCATTTAGATTGTAAATCGTTTAAAGTTGCTATGGCGTTGAGAAACGCCCAAACTCATTAAACTAAGAAAAATTGAGAGGATGTTTTTGATGTTTGATATGCAAGTTTTTGATTATGAGGATATTCAGTTAGTTCCGAACAAATGTATTGTAAATAGTCGTTCAGAATGTGACACTACGGTTCAATTAGGGAAACACAGCTTTAAAATGCCTGTTGTCCCTGCCAATATGCAAACCATCGTTGATGAATCAATTGCAGAATTTTTAGCCGAAAATGGTTATTTCTATATTATGCACCGTTTTGATGAAGAGGGACGTATTCCTTTTATTAAAAAAATGCAAGCCAAAGGTTTAATTTCTTCAATTAGTGTTGGTGTGAAAGCTTATGAATACCCATTTGTTGAAGAGTTAGCAGCACAAAATACCATCCCAGATTATATTACAATTGATATTGCACATGGTCATTCAGAAGCAGTTATCAATATGATCAAACATATTAAAAAAGTGATTCCTGAAACATTTGTTATCGCAGGAAATGTTGGAACACCAGAAGCAGTTCGTGAATTAGAAAATGCTGGAGCGGATGCAACAAAAGTTGGAATCGGACCAGGTAAAGTTTGTATTACAAAAATTAAAACAGGTTTTGGCACTGGTGGTTGGCAATTAGCAGCATTACGCTGGTGTGCGAAAGCTGCTCGTAAACCAATTATCGCTGATGGTGGTATTCGTACACATGGCGATATCGCAAAATCCGTGCGTTTTGGTGCTACGATGGTGATGATTGGTTCACTATTTGCTGGTCATGAAGAATCTCCAGGTGAAACCAAAGTTGAAAACGGTGTTGTTATGAAGGAATACTTCGGTTCAGCATCTGAGTTCCAAAAAGGTGAAAAGAAAAACGTTGAAGGTAAGAAAATTTGGGTTAATCACAAAGGTTCGTTAAAAGATACGTTAACTGAAATGCAACAAGATTTACAATCTTCAATCTCATATGCAGGTGGAAGAGATTTGGAGTCGATTCGTAAAGTTGATTACGTAATCGTGAAAAACTCTATTTTTAATGGTGATACAATCTAATTTTTGGGCGATTCTTTCTTATGATAGGAAAGAATTGCCTTTTTCGTTTTTGCTAATAAATAAAGGTAGATACAAAGACCGAGAGCTTTGTTATACTATTAAAGAATCAATGAAGGAGTGAAGAAATGACAATTAAAGTTTTTTCGGTTTTCGGCACACGTCCGGAAGCGATTAAAATGGCACCGCTTGTCAAAGCTCTAGAAGCCGATAAGCGTTTTGAGTCGAAGGTCATTGTAACAGGGCAGCATCGTGAAATGCTCGATCAAGTTTTAACAATTTTCGACATTAAAACTGACTACGATATTAATATTATGTCTACCAATCAAACACTAACAGAAATTACGACACGGATTTTATTAGCATTACCACCAATTTTAGAATCAGAAAAACCGGATATACTGCTGGTCCACGGCGACACAACAACGACTTTTGCAGCCTCACTAGCAGCTTTTTATCAACAAATTCGAGTCGGTCACATTGAAGCGGGCTTACGGACGTGGGATAAATATTCGCCATTTCCAGAAGAAGCTAATCGGCAAATGACGGATTGTCTAGCTGATTTGTACTTTGCGCCAACTATTGCTAGTCGTGAGAACTTATTACGTGAAAATCATCCGGAAAGTCAAATTTTTGTAACAGGGAATACCGCAATAGACGCGATGAAATATACGATTAATGATGCCTATCAATTAAATGCGGTTACCCTAACTGATAAAAAAAATATCGTTTTAACAATGCACCGACGTGAGAATCTTGGAGAGAATATGCGTGCTGTTTTTTCAGCAGTCAAACGGATTGCTAATGAATTCCCCGATTTTGATATTATTTTCCCAATGCATAAAAACCCGAAAGTTCGCGAATTAGCACAAGAGTCAATTGGTGCATTAAGTAATGTTCAGTTGATTGAACCATTAGATGTTGTCGATTTTCATAATCTAATGGCCAGAAGCTATTTGATTTTGAGTGATTCTGGCGGAGTTCAAGAAGAAGCACCTTCAATGGGCGTTCCTGTTCTCGTTTTACGGGAAACAACCGAGCGACCTGAGGGGATTGATGCAGGAACATTAAAATTAATTGGTACCAAAGAAGAAACCGTCTATCAAGAAGTTAAAAATTTATTAACAAATCAACAAGCCTATCAGAAAATGGCTCAAGCAAAAAATCCGTACGGTGATGGACAAGCTTCAGAACGTGTTTTAGCGGGTATTTATACTTATTTTAATAAAAAATAAATCAGTAGAATCTTTCACGCAAATTTTCAGTTGACTAAGAAAGTTTGAAGATTTTTTGACAAATGGAAAAAGAACACGTAATATATAATGGAAGTGTGAATTAGATAGACTAAATCAGCACTTCATTCATCAATTTAATAATTGTTAGGTGAGGCTCCTATAAAGAAACAAGCTGCTGCCGCGAAAGAATCGAGAGATTTTGAGTTGGTTAACAGGAATAATCGCGAAGGTTATTCATAATGTAGCTGATAAGTCAGATGATTTATCTACGCTTTATAGTGCTAAAGCTCAACGGTGGCTATGAAAAGTAAGAGACGCATACTCATTGTTGAGTGTGCGTCTTTTTAATTTTTTAACAATTATGATTGAAATATTCAAGAAAGGACGGTCGAATAAATGGATCACCCCGATGACCAGAGGCGAATAAATAGGATTCAACCGTTCGGTGTAAATGGACAGGAATCCTAAAAAAACAAGGAGGAATGACTATGAATAAAAATAGTGGATTAAAGGAACAAGAATTAAAAAAATTGGCGTTTTTATCAGAACGTGAATTGTATATGGAGTTGCGTTCTTCACCGCAAGGTTTATCAGTTAAAGATGCTCAGGAGCGTTTGGAAACATATGGTCCGAATAAAGTGGATGCACAAAAACCAATACCTGCTTGGCTAACTTTTATTTTAGCTTTTAAGGATGCTTTTGTTTTAGTATTAACAGGATTAATGTTGGTGTCGTTTTTAGTGAAAGATTATGAAGCGGCAATAGTGATGGCTGTGATGATTGCTGCTAGTGTGACAATTACTTTTGTTCAAAATATTCGTTCGCAAAAAGCCAGCGAAGCGTTAAAAGAGTTAATTGAGAATACATGTGCCGTCGTACGTAACAATCAAACAATTGAGATTCCAATGGATGAAGTGGTTCCGGGTGATGTTGTCCGATTAGCGACTGGCGATATGATCCCAGCGGATGCCGTTTTGATTTGGACTAACGATTTGTTCGTGAATCAATCATCATTGACTGGTGAATCAATGCCTGTTGAAAAATTTGTCGAAGCAGGGGTAGAAAAGTCCGATCAAGGTGTTTCAGCAATTGAAATGCAAGACCTCGTTTTTATGGGAACCGATGTTTTAAGTGGGCAAGGTACAGCCATTATATTAAAAACCGGTCAAAATACCTTCTTTGGTGATATCGCGAGAAATGCCACGAAAACAAGAGGAAGAACAACCTTCGATGATGGTTTAGTTCGAGTGAGTAAGCTATTGCTTAGAATGGTCATGGTTTTATTCCCAATTGTCTTCTTATTAAATGGTTTAACGAAAGGTGATTGGAGCGAAGCTTTTTTCTTTGCAATAGCAGTTGCTGTTGGTTTGACGCCAGAGATGTTACCAATGATTGTAACGAGTAACTTAGCGAAAGGTGCGTTAACTCTTTCAAAAGAAAAAGTAATTGTTAAAGAGTTGCCTTCTATCCAGAATTTAGGAAGCATGGACGTGTTATGTACGGATAAAACTGGCACAATTACAGAAGATCGAGTGGTTTTAGTTCAACATTTAGACCCAATAGGCGAGAACAATAAGGAAGTACTTGATGTTGCTTATTTAAACTCATCTTATCAAACGGGTTGGAAAAACCTAATGGATATTGCTGTTATCAACTATTTTGAAGAAAATAATAAAAAATTGGCATTTAACTCAGTTAAAAAGATTGATGAAATCCCTTTTGACTTTGCCAGACGCCGTTTAACAGTTGTGGTTGAAGTCGATGGGCAACAATTAATGGTCACTAAAGGTGCAGTGGAAGAAATGGAAGCTGTTTGTTCGCATGTCAAGATTGATGGACAAGTCAAAGTGATTACTGACGAATTACGTGAACAGATGCGGACGGTCAATCGCAAATTAAACGAGCAAGGAATGCGTGTTTTAACTGTTGCCACGCGGGTCGACGTACATAGCGATGCGATTTATTCAGTCAGTGATGAACAAGAGATGACGATTATTGGTTTTATGGGCTTCTTAGATCCGGCTAAGAAATCAGCTGTTACTGCAATTGAATCTTTGCACCAACACGGGGTAGCGGTTAAAGTTTTAACAGGTGATAATGCTGTTGTGGCACAAAAGGTTTGTAAAGATGTAGGGATTTCGGTAGGAGATTATTTCTTAGGAGAAGATGTTGACCGAATGTCGGATAAAGAATTAGCACAAGCCGCTGAAACGGTTAATTTATTTGCTAAATTACACCCGATGCAAAAATCACGTATAATAGAAGCAATTCAAAGTAAAGGACACACTGTAGGTTTTATGGGGGATGGAATTAATGATGCTCCGGCTTTACGAACAGCGGATGTGGGGATCTCGGTCGATACAGCTGCCGATATTACAAAAGATGCGAGTTCGATTATTTTGTTAGAAAAAAGCCTAGATGTCTTAGCACAAGGTGTGATTGAAGGGCGTAAGGTTTTCAGTAATATTATGAAATATATTAAGATTACGATTAGTTCTAATTTTGGGAACGTCTTTTCAATCTTAGTAGCGAGTGCGTTTTTACCGTTTCTACCCATGCTTTCGATTCAGTTACTTGTTCAAAATCTTATTTATGGGATTGCTCAGCTGACCATTCCTTGGGATGCGGTCGATCAATCAGAGCTAGCGAAACCTGTAAAATGGCAAATTGGTGGCCTGTTAAAATTTACGCTCTTCATTGGACCGGTGAGTAGTATCTTTGATATTGTTGCCTTTCTTGTCATGTGGTTTGTCTTTTCTGCTAATACAGTGGCAGAGCAAGCCGTTTTTCAAGCGGGCTGGTTTATGATTGGTTTAGTTACACAAACGCTTGTTGTCCATATAGTTCGGACGAAAAAAGTCCCATTTGTTCAAAGTATCGCATCAATCCCTGTACTAGTCTCAACACTCTTAGCTATCATTGCAGCCTTTGTAATAATCTTGACACCCATTCATGAACTATTTGATTTTGGGATGTTGCCAACGAATTATTGGTTCTGGTTTATCGGGATTGTAATAGCATACCTGATAACATTGGAGCTAGCGAAAAGATTTTATCTTCGAGTGACGGGTGAATGGCTGTAAAAAATAAAAAGGAACGGTTTCTGTGAAGTTTCACAGAAAAACTGTTCCTTTTTTTCTTTGAAACTGTCATATTTAAAAACTGCAAAAAATAATTTTTCTGAGCGGTTGTGCATTTTTCACAATCGGCAACGTTGTTTCAAAGCTTATTAACTCAATGTTTCCTGTTTCAATTTTCAAAGAGACTGTATTAATAATACAGAAAAACAAAAAAATGAACGCTATAATGTGATTGTATTCACTAATGAATCTTTTCAGAATAGGCTATTTCATAGGTAAAATCGTAATTATTTGAAACTTATCACTTGTTTTTTGATATCAAAAGTGATAATTTATTACTGTAATCGATATTAACAGTGGTACAGAATTAAACCTCTGTTACAATTGAAGAAATAGAAGAACTTAATTAAGAGAGGAAAGTGTGACAAGATGGCAAAGAAAAAAACAATTGACTTCCAAGCATTACTTGACAAGGCACATTCGGATTTCCCGATGTATCAAGCATTAGACAAAGATGGGAACGTTGTAAATGAAGCGTTAGTACCAGATTTAACAGATGACGAATTAGTGGAGTTAATGACCCGTATGGTATGGTCGCGCGTTCTTGACCAACGTTCGACTGCCTTAAACCGTCAAGGTCGTTTAGGATTCTTCGCTCCAACAGCTGGACAAGAAGCGAGTCAATTAGCAAGTCATTTTGCTTTTGAAAAAGAAGATGTATTATTACCAGGTTACCGTGATGTTCCACAATTAATCCAACACGGATTACCTTTGTCTCAAGCGTTCTTATGGTCTCGTGGACATGCTGCTGGTAACTACTACCCAGAAACTTTACAAGCTTTACCACCACAAATTATTATCGGAGCTCAATACGTTCAAGCTGCCGGTGTTGCTTTAGGATTAAAAATGCGTAAAAAACCAAACGTTGTATTTACTTATACAGGTGATGGTGGTTCTTCACAAGGTGATTTCTATGAAGGTATTAACTTTGCGGGTGCATACAAAGCAAATGCAGTATTCTTTATTCAAAATAATGGCTTCGCAATTTCAACTCCTCGTGAGAAACAAACTGCAGCTGTTACATTAGCTCAAAAAGCAGTTGCTGCTGGAATTCCAGGAATCCAAGTAGACGGAATGGACCCATTAGCAATGTATACAGTAACTAAAATGGCTCGTGAGTGGTCAATTGCTGGAAATGGTCCTGTTTTAATTGAAGCAATGACTTACCGTTACGGAGCACATACTTTATCAGGGGACGATCCTACCCGTTACCGTTCAAAAGAAATGGATAACGAATGGGTAGCAAAAGATCCATTGATTCGCTTCCGCACTTATTTAGAAGCAAAAGGTCTATGGAGTGAAGAAAAAGAAAACGAAGTTATTGAAAATACTAAAGAAGAAATCAAAGTTGCAATCGCTGAAGCTGATAAACAACCAAAACAAAAAGTATCAGATTTCTTAAAATCAATGTTCGAAGACCAACCACAAAATATTAAAGAACAAATTGAAATTTACGAAGCGAAGGAGTCGAAATAAAAGATGGCACAAAAAACAATGATCCAAGCAATTACTGACGCACTTGCTAGTGAATTAGCTGCGGATGAAAATGTATTAGTTTTCGGTGAAGACGTAGGTAATAACGGTGGGGTTTTCCGTGCTACTGAAGGCCTCCAAGAAAAATTTGGTGAAGAACGTGTATTTGATACACCGTTAGCTGAATCAGGTATTGGCGGATTAGCATTTGGTTTAGCTTTAGAAGGCTTCCGTCCTGTTCCAGAAATTCAATTCTTTGGTTTCGTTTTTGAAACAATGGATGAAGTTGTCGCGCAAATGGCACGTACACGTTACCGTATGGGTGGCACCCGTCAATTGCCAATTACGATTCGTTCACCATTTGGTGGGGGTGTACATACACCAGAATTACACTCAGATAACTTAGAAGGTTTAATTGCTCAATCTCCGGGTATCCGTGTGGTAATTCCTTCAAATCCGTATGATGCAAAAGGCTTATTAATTGCTTCTATTAGAAGTAATGACCCTGTTGTTTTCTTAGAGCACATGAAACTATACCGTTCATTCCGTGAAGAAGTTCCTGAAGAATCTTATGTTGTTCCATTGGACAAAGCTGGAATCACTCGTGAAGGTAAAGATGTTTCAATCATCACTTATGGCGCAATGGTTCGTGAATCAATCAAAGCAGCTGAAGTTTTAGAAAAAGAAAACATTGATGTTGAAATTATCGACTTACGTACAGTAGCGCCTTTAGATATCGCAACAATTATTGCTTCTGTTGAGAAAACAGGCCGTGTCGTTGTTGTTCAAGAAGCTCAAAAACAAGCAGGAGTAGGCGCACAAGTTGCTGCTGAAATCGCGGAACGTTCAATTCTTTCATTAGAAGCTCCAATCGGACGTGTTGCTGCACCAGATACTGTTTTCCCATTTGGTCAAGCAGAAGGTGCATGGTTACCTAACGCAAAAGATATTGAAGACAAAGTAAGAGAAATCGCAAACTTTTAAGAGTGCGGATATGAAAGGGAGATAACAAACATGGCATTTCAATTTAAATTACCAGATATTGGTGAAGGAATTGCAGAAGGCGAAATCGTTAAATGGTTCGTAAGTGTTGGTGATACAATCAACGAAGACGACACATTATTAGAAGTACAAAATGACAAATCAGTTGAAGAAATCCCATCTCCAGTATCTGGAGTGGTTAAAGCAATTGTTGTAGCAGAAGGCGTAGTTGCTAACGTAGGCGATGTTTTAGTTGAAATCGATGCGCCTGGTTACGAAAGTGAAGAAGCAACACCAGCTAAAGCAGTAGAACAAACACCAGCATCTCCAGCAGCTTTACCAGAAGTAGAAAGCGCCGGCGTGTTCCAATTTAAATTACCAGATATTGGTGAAGGAATTGCAGAAGGTGAAATCGTTAAATGGTTCGTAAGTGTTGGCGATACAATCAATGAAGACGATACATTATTAGAAGTACAAAACGACAAATCAGTTGAAGAAATCCCATCTCCAGTAACTGGTAAAGTAACAAATATCGTTGTAGCAGAAGGCGTAGTTGCTAACGTAGGCGATGTTTTAGTTGAAATCGATGCACCTGGACACAACAATGCAGCATCAGTTGCAGCACCTGCAGCGGCTGAAGCAACTCCTGCTCAAGCAGCAGCACCAGCAACAGTTGTAGCAGCGTCAAATCCAGATAAACGTGTTTTAGCAATGCCATCTGTTCGTCAATTCGCAAGAAACAATGACGTTGATATTACTTTAGTAACACCAACTGGAAATGGTGGCCGTGTAACTAAAGAAGATATTCAAAGCTTCTTAGCAGGTGGGTCAGCAGCTCCAGTAGCAGCAGCGTCAACTGAAACAGCTACAGCAGCACCAGCAGAAAAAGCAGCAGCTCCAAAAGCTGAAGCAAAACCATTTAGCTCAAACTTAGAAGAATTAGAAACACGCGAAAAATTAACACCAATGCGTAAAGCTATTTCTAAAGCAATGGTAAACAGCAAACATACAGCACCTCACGTAACATTACATGATGAAGTTGAAGTTTCAAATCTATGGGATCAACGTAAGAAATTTAAAGACGTTGCAGCAGCACAAAATACAAAATTAACATTCTTACCATATGTTGTTAAAGCTTTAACAGCAACTATGAAAAAATTCCCAGTAATGAATGCGTCAATTGATGATGCAACACAAGAGTTAGTTTATAAAAACTACTACAATATTGGAATTGCTACAGATACACCAAACGGCTTATACGTTCCAAACGTAAAAAATGCTGAACGTAAAGGATTATTTGCAATTGCAGATGAAATCAATACAAAAGCAGCGTTAGCTCATGAAGGTAAATTAGCAGCAGAAGATATGCGTAATGGTACAGTTACAATTAGTAACATTGGTTCAGTCGGCGGCGGTTTCTTCACACCAGTTATTAACTACCCAGAAGTAGCGATTTTAGGTGTCGGTACAATTGCTCAACAACCTATCGTTAACAAAGAAGGCGAAATTGTTGTGGGTCGCGTAATGAAATTATCATTAAGCTTTGACCACCGTATTGTTGATGGTGCAACTGCTCAATTAGCAATGAACAACATTAAACGTCTGTTAGCAGATCCAGAGTTACTATTAATGGAAGGATGATAAACAAATGGTAGTTGGAGATTTCGCATTAGAATTAGATACAGTAGTAATCGGTTCAGGCCCTGGCGGCTATGTTGCTGCTATCCGTGCCGCTCAAATGGGACAAAAAGTAGCAATTATTGAAAGAGAATACATCGGCGGCGTTTGCTTAAACGTCGGATGTATCCCTTCTAAAGCATTAATCGCTGCAGGTCATCATTACCAAGAAGCTTTAAACTCTCAAATGTTTGGTGTAACAGCTTCAGACGTTTCATTAGATTTCACTCAAACACAAGATTGGAAAGACAATGGTGTTGTTAACAAGTTAACTTCAGGAATTGGCTTCTTATTAAAGAAAAACAAAGTTGAAATCATTGAAGGTGAAGCATTCTTCGTAGACGATAAAACATTACGTGTTATCACTGAAGATGCAGCACAAACTTATGAATTTAAAAATGCAATTGTGGCAACTGGTTCACGCCCAATTGAAATTCCTGGCTTCAAATTCAACGGTCGTGTAATTGACTCAACTGGTGGATTAAACTTAAAAGAAGTTCCTAAAAAATTAGTTATTATCGGTGGCGGTGTTATCGGTGCTGAACTAGGTGGCGCTTACGCAAACTTAGGTGCAGAAGTAACAATTTTAGAAGGTTCACCACAAATTTTACCTACTTACGAAAAAGATATGGTGAAAATTGTTGAAGATGACTTCAAGAAAAAAGGTGTAACAATTGTCACTAAAGCAATGGCTAAAGAAGCTGTTGATAACGGTGAAGACGTAACAGTTACTTACGAAGTTGACGGTAAACAAGAAACAGTTACTGCTGACTATGTAATGGTAACCGTTGGTCGTCGTCCAAACACAGATGACATGGGATTAGAGTTAGCTGGTGTAACAATCGGCGAACGTGGATTAGTTCCAGTTGACAAACAAGGACGCACAAATGTTCCGAATATCTATGCAATCGGAGATATCGTTCCTGGTGCAGCACTTGCTCATAAAGCAAGTTATGAAGCAAAAATTGCTGCTGAAGCAATTTCAGGTAAAAAAGTTGAAGTAGACTACAAAGCAATGCCAGCAGTCGCTTTCACTGATCCTGAATTAGCATCAGTTGGTTTAACAATTGCTGAAGCAAAAGAACAAGGAATTGAAGCGAAAGCTGTTAAATTCCCATTCGCAGGTAACGGCCGTGCATTATCATTAGGTAAAACAGAAGGATTTATCCGTTTAGTAACGACTGTTGAAGATCACGTAATTATTGGTGCGCAAATCGCTGGTGTCGGTGCATCAGACATGGTTTCTGAATTAGCGTTAGCAATCGAATCTGGCATGAACGCAGAAGATATTGCTTTAACAATTCACCCACATCCATCATTAGGAGAAATCGTAATGGATGCATCTGAATTGGCTTTAGGCTTACCAATCCATTCATAAGATTAAATACACCCTTTAGAAGATTTACTTCTAAAGGGTGTATTTTTATTTATATTAAAAAGGAGTAAGCTTTGGTGTTAACAAGTGTTTAGAGAAGCTTAAAAAATAGCTAGTATTATTTATCTACTTTTTGGTTTTCTTTGAAGTTGTGTTAAAATAGAAGCAGTAAATATAAAAACAATCGAGGTTTTATAAGATGAAAGATTACCAATACCCAATTGATATTGAATGGACAACTGGAGAAATGATTTTAGTGATGGATTTATGGGCGGCTGTGGAAGAGGCTTATGAAAAAGGAATTGAAAAACAAACATTTTTAAACAAGTATCGAGGCTTTAAAACGGTCGTTAAAAGTATTGGAGAAGAACGGAATTTAGGCAAAGAATTTGAACTAATTTCTGGGTATTCGTTATACCATGTTGTACAAGAGGCAAAGCAGACAACAAAACCAATACTAAAAATGAAAGGAAAATAATATGCAAATTTTAATTAATGAGATGAAGCATTGGATGATTGAGGCTGGCGAGAGGTTAAAAACGGCTTTAGCACAAGAAGTTCTTGAGATTGATACCAAATCAAGTCGTACCGATTTGGTTACGAATCTTGATAAACAAACACAAGAATTCTTAGTGGAACGTATTCTAGCTTTTGATGAGACGGCTAATATATTAGCTGAAGAAAATGGCAAGCATGCACTAGAAAGTCTAGATGGACGAGTTTACGTCATCGATCCAATTGACGGGACAATGAACTTTGTTTTAGAAGGTGAAAATTTTTGTATTATGGTTGGTATTTATGATGATGGTCAACCCGTGTTAGGTTTTATTTATAATGTCATGAAAGAGGAATTTCTATGGGGAGGACCTTCAATCGGCGTTTATTTAAACCAAGATCGTGTCAAGATTCCGACTATTCCTTCGTTATCAGCCGGTTTAATTGGCATGAATTGTGTAATGTATGCAAAAAATGTCTATCATATGCAAGAAATCGGACATCGCTCGATGGGGGTTCGCATGTCGGGATGTGCCGGTGTGGAATTAGCCCATATGGCTTTAGGTCGCAGAGTCGCTTATATTTCAAATCTTTCACCTTGGGATTATGCGGCCGGAGGAGCTATCCTTGCTGCACTCGGTATGAAGATGTCGAATTTGAATGGAGAGTCTTTAAATTTCAAAGATCGCGAGTATTTTTTAGCGGCACCCGCTGCAATCTATGACGAAATTTTAGAAATTGCTTTAAATCGAGAGAAATAATTGCGAAATCAATCATAAAAACTTTTTTTTAGTCAGTATTTGTTGTATAATCAACGGTTGAGGAGTACAAGAGGTGCTCCTTGATTTTTTGCTTAAAGGAGAAAATATGTTTTCAAAATATAAACCAACTTGGATGGTAGAAGCCATTTATCAAATTACCCCAGAGCATTGTCACAGCTTAGGGATTAAAGCGATTTTGACCGATTTAGATAACACCTTAATTGCATGGGATAACCCAGATGGCACGGAAGAATTGCGCCATTGGCTAGAAGGAATGCAAGCAGCTGGAATTCCAGTTATTGTTGTTTCCAATAATAGTCATGACCGTGTTTCAGAAGCGTTAAAATTTTTAAACCTGGAATTTATTCCACGTGCATTAAAGCCATTCACGAGAGGCATTAATCAAGGAGTCAAACGTTTAGGACTAACAAAAGACGAAGTGATTATGGTCGGTGATCAAATTATGACGGATATTAAAGCTTCGAATACGGCAGGTGTCCGTAGTGTCTTAGTGAAGCCTGTTGTTGAAACGGATAGCTGGAAGACGCAATTCAACCGTTTTATGGAACGTAAAATTATGAGATACTTAAAAAGTAAGCACCCAGATATGGTCTGGCAAGGGGAGTTAAAATGATAGAAGAAATCCAATGTATCGGCTGTGGCGTAACGATTCAAACAACCGATAAAAATGAATTAGGTTATACACCTAAAGGCGCGCTAGAAAAAGGCTTAGAGACAGATGAAGTATATTGCCAACGTTGTTTCCGCTTGCGTCACTACAATGAAATTCAAGATGTTTCGTTAACAGATGATGATTTTTTAAGATTACTGAACGAAATTGGTCAAAAAGAGGCGTTAATTGTTAATGTTGTCGACATTTTTGATTTCAATGGCTCGCTAATTCCTGGTTTACATCGTTTTGTTGGTGATAATCCTGTTTTATTAGTCGGTAATAAAGTCGATATTTTACCAAGATCGTTAAAAACACCGAAATTAACGCAATGGATGAAAGAACGTGCTCATGAAGTTGGTTTACGTCCGATTGATGTTATGCTGACAAGTGCCATGAAACCACAAGAAATGGAGCATTTACTTAAAGCAATTGAAAAATATCGCAAAGGTAAAGATGTGTATGTTGTCGGTGTTACCAACGTTGGAAAATCAACATTGATTAATCAAATCATTAAGCAAACAGCTGGAATTCAGGAACTGATTACGACTTCACGTTTCCCAGGAACAACACTTGATAAGATTGAAATTCCGTTGGACGATGGGCATGCTTTAATCGACACCCCAGGGATTATTCATCGTCACCAAATGGCGCATTATTTAGGAGCAAAAGATTTAAAAATTGTGACACCGCATAAAGAAATCAAACCAAAGACTTATCAATTAAATGATGGGCAAACATTATTCCTTGGCGGTTTGGCACGTTTTGATTTTATCCAAGGTGAGAAAAGTCCATTTACGGCCTATTTATCAAACGATTTAGAAATCCACCGGACAAAATTAGAAAAAGCCGATGAGTTTTATCAAAAACATGTAGGCGGCTTATTACAACCACCACGTTCAAGCGAAGTTGCTGATTTTCCAGAATTGGTTCGTTATGAATTTTCAATTAAAGAAAAGACTGATATCGTGTTCTCAGGATTAGGTTGGGTAACAGTTACAAAACCTGGAGTTGTTGCAGGTTGGGCACCTAAAGGGGTCGCCGTATTAAAAAGAAAAGCGTTAATTTAAGGAGATATATAATGGATTTAAGAGGAAAGCAAAAAAGTTTTTTACGTAGTCAAGCACACCATTTACAACCGATTTTTCAAGTAGGTAAAGGTGGCGTTAACGATGCCATGATTCAACAAGTTGGAGAGGCACTTGAAAAACGTGAATTAATTAAGATTACATTGTTACAAAATACCGATGAGACGCCTGAGGAAGTAGCAGCAACTTTAGAAGCTGCTTTAAAGTGTCAAGTTGTCCAAATTATTGGAAAAATTTTAGTAGTATTTAAACCGTCATCAAAAGATAAATACCGTAAAATTTCAGAACAAGTTCGTAGAATATAAAAAGGTTGGTGAGCTGAAATGGGGATTGAAACAATCCAAAGCGTCCACACGCTTCCTGTCACGAAAGTACAATTTTCAACAGAAGGCCGTAAGCAAGTCGGTATCTTAGGTGGAAATTTTAATCCCGTCCATGTCACTCATTTAATCGTCGCCGATCAAGTTGGTCGTAGTTTAGGATTAGATCGTGTCGATCTGATGCCGTCTTTCATTCCACCTCATGTTGATCCTAAAGAAACGATTGATGCGAATCATCGTTTAGCGATGCTTGAATTAGCGGTGGCAGGTAATTCAATGTTAGGGATTGAAACGATTGAATTGACTCGTGGCGGGACAAGCTACACTTATGAAACGATGCTTGCTTTAAAAGAAGCTAATCCAGACACGGATTACTATTTTATTATTGGTGGCGATATGGTTGACTACTTACCTAAATGGCACCGAATCGATGAATTAATGACACTGGTGCAATTTGTTGGGGTCAAACGTCCAAACTATCCGCAGGAAACGTCCTATTCTGTTATTTGGGTCGATGTACCGCTAATGGAGCTTAGTTCAACAATTGTTCGCTCAAAGACGGCTCAAGGTTGTTCCATTCGTTATTTAGTACCAGAGACTGTAAGGCAGTACATTATCGAAAAGGGGCTTTATCAAGATGACCGTACAACCAACGAAATTTGAGTATATCCGTGAAGCGATTATACAGGCTGTTCAAAGTAAAATGAGCGACAAACGATTCCAACATGTCTTAGGAGTCGAAGAAAGTGCTGTTGCCTTGGCTCAGCAATATGATTGTTCCGTTGAAAAAGCGAGTATTGCGGCTTTGACCCATGACTATGCCAAAGAGCGCAGTGATGAAGAGTTTCGCTACATCATTAATGAGCAAGGTTTTGATCATGAATTGTTAAATTGGGGCAATGAAATTTGGCATGGCGTGGTAGGTGCTTATTTTGTGCAAACGGAATTAGGAATTGAAGATGAAATGATTCTTCAAGCGATCCGTTTACATACGACTGGGGCGGCTGAGATGACGCTTTTAGATAAAATTATTTATGTAGCAGACTACATTGAGGCTGGGCGTAATTTCCCGGGAGTTGATGAAGCTCGTCGTTTAGCAAAACTCGATTTAAATCAGGCGGTTGCTTATGAAACGCAGCAAACATTGCTTTATTTAATAGCAAAAAAATTACCAATCTACCCAAAAACGTTAGAAACGTATAACAAATGGGTAGCGTATAAAAAACTAGGAGGAGATTCCCATAGATAGTAAACAAATTTTAGAAATTGCAGTTAAAGCTGCCGATAGTAAACGTGCCGAAGATATTATGGCTTTAGAAGTGAAAGAGATTTCGTTATTAGCGGATTATTTCTTAATATGTTCTGCAAATAGCGATCGTCAAGTTTCAGCAATTGTCGATGCAGTAGTAGAAGAAGCACATAAAGCAAAAATTAAAGTCAACCGTGTTGAAGGTAAAGAAGGCGGTAAATGGATATTGATTGATTTAGGCGATGTGATTGTCCATGTCTTTAGTACAACAGAACGTGCTTTTTATAATCTCGAAAAACTTTGGTCAGATGCGCCACTTGTAGCAATATCTGAATGGATTGATGAGTAGCATGGCATACGAAACATTTGCTTTTGTTTATGATGAAGTAATGGATACCACGTTGTATCAACGTTGGCTCGATTTTTCTTTACGTCATTTACAAGGGAAAAAACAAATTTTAGAATTGGCTTGTGGGACAGGAGCGTTAGCAGTTGAATTCGCTCAAAATGATTTTGATGTCACAGCACTTGATTTATCAGAAGAAATGTTAATGATTGCTAGTGCACGTGCCCAAGAAGCAGAGTTAGATATTCAATTTGTTGCAGGCGATATGCTTGATCTAGCTGATAGTGGTACCTATGAGGCGGTTACTTGTTTTTCGGATTCGCTATGTTACATGCAAGATGAACAAGACGTGCAACAAGTTTTTGATGGTGTTTACCAAACGCTAGAAGATGAAGGGATCTTTATTTTTGATGTGCATTCAACTTATCAGGTCGATGAAGTCTTTCCGAGCTATAGTTATCATTATCAAACAGAAGAGTTTGCCTTTTTATGGGATAGTTACCCTGGTAAAGAAAAACATAGCATCGAACATTTTTTAACATTTTTTGTGGAAGATGAAGATGGCAAGTTTGTACGTGAAGATGAGCTGCATGAAGAAAGAACCTATCCGTTAGAGACTTATTTACGCATGTTAGAAAATGCTGGTTTTCAAAAAGTGGAAACTTATGCAGATTTTATTGATATTGAACCAAATGAAAAAAGTCGTCGTTGGTTTTTTGTTTGTCAAAAATAAGAGGACAAGGCACAAGACTGCTAAAAGGCGTTTGTCATAAAATCATAAATCAAGTATTTGCCTATCGGTAATAGTTGCTTGATTTACAATAATTATTAATCGAGCGTTTGTATAAGTGAGAGGGGCTGAAGACTTTTGTCACAGCCTCGTTTTTATTATTTAAGGGGGGACGCCATGAAAGCATGTGGAATAGTTGTTGAGTATAATCCTTTTCATAACGGGCATATTTATCATGTCCAACAAGCACGAACACAATCAAAAAGTAATGTCGTGATTGCTGTGATGAGTGGCAATTTTTTGCAACGGGGTGAACCAGCTGTTATCGATAAGTGGCAACGGGCAGAAGCCGCCTTACTTAATGGGGTTGATTTAGTTGTTGAACTGCCGATTGAATGGGCGCTGCAACCAGCGGATTACTTCGCCAAAGGAAGTATTGCGATTTTGCAAGCTTTAGGTTGCGAAAGTTTATGTTTTGGGACGGATTATGATTCTACTTTTGATTATCAGTCTTATGGTCAGCAAATGTTGATTGAAAAAGAAACAATCGATGCTTTGTTTAAAAAGCTCGAAAATCAAAATCAAACGTATGCTGAAAAAATGCAGCTAGTGATGAATCAAATTTTCCCGGAAATGGGGCAGCAACAAGCGAATCAACCAAATCATGTTTTAGGTTTAAGTTATAGTCAAGAAAATGCGACGTATGAACGACCAATGCGTTTACTTCCGATTAAGCGGCTGGCTCAGGGCTATCACTCAAAATCACTCGAACAAGAAATTGCGAGTGCGACAGCCATTCGCGAAGGTTTACTAAAACATGCGGTAATTGACCATACAGTTCCCCAAGCAACGCTCGAATCTTTAACCCATTATCACGTTTTTTGGCAAGATTTTTGGCCGTTATTGAAATATCAATTACTGGTGCGTTCATTAACAGAACTTAAGCAAATTTATCAGATGTCTGAAGGATTAGAGCACCGGTTAAAGAGAAGTGCGCAAACAGCCAATGATTTTAAGCAGTTTATTCAACGGATAAAAACTAAACGTTATACCCAAACACGATTGCAACGCCTTTGTTGCTATGTCTTATTAGGGATTACCAACGAAAGCATGCAAGCCGCATGGCAGCAACCGAGTATTCATGTGTTAGGTTTTACAGAGCAAGGAAAAAATTATTTGAATCAAGTCAAGGAGTCCGTTAACTTACCAATTGTTTCTAAAATAGGAAAGAACGAAGCGAAAAGATGGGCGTTAAATCTTACTTCAGATCAAATTTATCAATTGGCTCATCCGGTGAT
>DXBN01000065.1 GCA_019116505.1 Candidatus Enterococcus avicola
CCAAGGGCAGAACCGCCCAGCACAGGGCTCAAATCAAAATCGTCCGGCTCAAGGTCAAGGGCAAAACCGCCCAGCGCAAGGCTCAAATCAAAATCGTCCGGCTCAAGGTCAAGGGCAAAACCGCCCAGCGCAAGGATCGAACCAAAATCGTCCAGCCCAAGGTCAAGGTCAAAGCCGTCCGGCACAAAGCTCAAACCAAAGCCAAAACCAAGGACAAAACCGTTCAAACAATCAAGGTTCAAACCAAGGCCAAAATCAAAATCGTTCGAATCAACAAGGTCGTGGTAATTCGAATCAAGGACGTAATTCAGGTTGGGGTAACAACCAAAACCGTCAACGTTTCAACAAAAAAGGCCGCAAAGGCAAACAGCAATCACAAGAAGTGAAACCAGCTGTTCCAGCACGTAAATTCCGTGAGCTACCGGAAGTTTTAGAGTACACAGATGGCATGAACGTAGCTGATATTGCTAAAAAAATCTACCGCGAGCCAGCTGAGATTATTAAAAAACTATTCATGATGGGTGTCATGGTTAACCAAAACCAACCATTAGATAAAGATACAATTGAATTATTAGCGACAGATTATGGCATTGAACCACAAGAAAAAGTTCAAGTAGACATCGCTGACATTGATAAATTCTTTGAAGTCGAAGAAGTGAATGAAGAGGAATTAGTTTCACGTCCACCAGTTGTTACAATTATGGGACACGTTGACCATGGTAAAACAACATTACTTGATACACTACGTAAATCACGTGTAACAAGTGGTGAAGCCGGTGGTATCACGCAACACATCGGTGCTTACCAAATCGATATTGACGGTAAACCCATTACTTTCTTAGATACACCGGGTCACGCGGCTTTCACAAGTATGCGTGCACGTGGAGCAAGTATCACAGATATTACTATTTTAGTCGTTGCAGCAGATGATGGTGTGATGCCGCAAACGATTGAAGCGATTAACCACGCCAAAGCAGCCGGTGTACCGATTATTGTTGCAGTTAACAAAATCGATAAACCAGCAGCAAACCCACAACATGTAATGCAAGAATTAAGCGACCAAGGTTTAATTCCAGAAGCATGGGGGGGCGATACAATTTTTGTTGAAATCTCAGCGAAATTTGGAAAAAATATCGAAGAATTGTTAGAAATGATTTTATTAGTTGCCGAAGTTGAAGACTTAAAAGCAAATCCTAAACAACGTGCAATTGGTACAGTTATTGAAGCACGTTTAGATAAAGGGAAAGGTCCAGTTGCGACACTCCTTGTTCAACAAGGTACGTTGCATGTTGGAGACCCAATCGTTGTCGGAAATACGTTTGGTCGTGTTCGTGTAATGACGAATGATATTGGTCGTCGTGACAAAGCAGCAGGTCCAGCAACACCAGTTGAAATTACTGGATTAAATGATGTCCCTCAAGCAGGGGATCGTTTTGTAACGTTTGAAGATGAGAAAACAGCGCGTGCTGCAGGAGAAGAACGTGCAAAACGTGCGGTTCTAGAACAACGAGGCAGCAATACTCGTGTGACATTAGACAACTTATTTGATAGCTTGAAAGAAGGCGAAATTAAAGCAGTTAATGTTATTATTAAAGCTGACGTTCAAGGGACAGCCGAAGCGTTATCAGCTTCATTACAAAAAATTGATGTTGAAGGCGTTCGTGTAAATATCGTCCATTCAGCAGTTGGTGCGATTAATGAAAGTGATATTACATTAGCAGCAGCAAGTAACGCGATTGTTATTGGATTTAACGTTCGTCCAACGATTCAAGCGAGACAACAAGCCGAAGCAGAGAAAGTTGATATTCGTCTACACCGTGTTATTTATAACGCAATCGATGAAATTGAAACAGCGATGAAAGGAATGCTTGATCCAGAATTTGAAGAAAAAATTACAGGTCAAATGCTTGTTCGTGAAACGTATAAAGTTTCAAAAGTTGGAACAATTGCTGGTTGTTACGTTACTGAAGGTTTCATTCGTCGTGATAGTGGCGTTCGTGTCATCCGTGACAGCATTGTTATCTTTGAAGGTGAGTTAGCAAGCTTGAAACGCTTTAAAGATGATGTTAAAGAAGTCAAACTTGGTTTTGAATGTGGTGCAATGATCGAGAAATTTAATGACATTCAACAAGATGATGTAATTGAAGGCTTCGTGATGGAAGAAGTTAAAAGAAAATAAATTTTTAAAATCATAAGGAGGATGTCGCATGACTAACTATCGTAATCGTCGTGTCGCTCAAGAAATTTTAAAAGAAGTCAACCAGATTTTACGAAAAACAGTACGTGACCCTCGGGTTGAAGATGTGAATATCACAGATGTTCAAGTAACTGGTGATTTACAACAAGCAACAATCTACTATAGTATTTTGTCTGATTTAGCTTCAGATAAAAAAGCGGCTCAAACAGGACTAGACAAATCAACTGGCTTGATTCGTAGAGAATTAGGTAAAGTTTTAACGCTTTATAAAACGCCTGAGATTGTTTTTGAACTGGATGAATCCGTTGCATACGGAAATAAAATCGATGAAATGTTACGAAATTTAAATCGAGACTAATTAGTCGTATTGAAAAACAGAAGCACTCATTTCATGTGAGTTCTTCTGTTTTTTCTCTTTTTAATGGCTGAAAACTTTGGAATGTCTAAAGTTTCGAAACATGCTATAATGGGACAGTTGAAATGTTTATTAAAGGTGTGAAAACGATGGATGGAATTTTACCTCTATGGAAAGAACGCGGGATGACAAGTCATGATTGCGTTTTTAAATTAAGAAGAATATTAAAAACAAAAAAAGTTGGACATGGTGGAACTTTAGATCCAGATGTTGATGGCATTTTACCGATTTGTGTGGGTAAAGGGACAAAAGTAATTGAATTTTTAACGGATTCAGGCAAAATATACGAAGGTGAAATTACACTTGGCTATAGTACGACAACGGAAGATATTTCTGGTGAAATTGTCGAACAAATGCGAATTGAGACACCTTTTTCCGATGAAGCAATTGATGCAGCGATGGCTAAGCTAATTGGTGAAATTACGCAAATTCCGCCAATGTATTCAGCTGTTAAAGTCAATGGTAAACGATTGTATGAATATGCTCGGAATAATGAAACAGTTGAGCGTCCGAAACGGATTGCGCAAATTGATTCCTTTGAGCGAACTTCAGAAGTTGTTTGGGATCCTGAAACAGCTACGCAACGTTGGCGTTTTAAAGTGGCATGTGGTAAAGGAACGTATGTCCGGACATTAGCAGTGGATACTGGCGTCTTGTTAGGCGTTCCCGCTCACATGTCTGATTTAACCCGAATTGCTAGTGGTGGTTTTACGAAAGAACAAGGTGTAACACTTGACCAAGTCGCTAAACTGATGGAGAATAACCAATTAGCAGAGGTCTTATTGCCTGTTGAGTACGGTGTTCAAGAATTCCCAAGAATCGATATCACTGACGAGCTATGGGGACAAATCAAAAATGGCGCGCGTCTTACGTATCAAGAATTTGGTCTTAGTGAAATGCCGACGACTTTATTAGCGATATACTATCAAGGGATGGTCGTTAGTCTATATGAAGCACACCCAACCAAAACAGGCATACTTAAGCCTCGAAAAGTTTTAAGAAACGAGTTAGGAAAGGAATCATAAACACATGCAAATTATTGAAATCCGACACCCTTATCAGCCAGAAAAAATCCCAACAGAACCTGTTGTTCTTGTGCTTGGGTTTTTTGATGGAGTACACAAAGGGCATCAAAGAGTCATCGAACAAGGACGCAAAATTGCGGATGAAAAAAGCTTGAAGTTAGCATTGATGACTTTCAATCAACATCCCTCAATTGTCTTTCAAAAAGTTCCAGTCGATGAGATGAAATATTTAACGAATCTAGAACAAAAAACCAATTTGATGGCTCAATTTGGTGTTGATTATTTATATATTGTTGAATTTACTTCAGATTTTGCCGGCTTGGCTCCTCAAGCATTTGTTGATCAATATATGGTTGGTCTACATGCTCAAGTTGTTGTGGCAGGTTTTGATTATACTTATGGTAAACGTGATATTGCGGATATGCCGAGATTAACGACTTACGCTAATGAACGTTTTGAAGTTGTAACCGTCCCTAAAGAGACACTAGAAGGTGAGAAAATTAGTTCTACTCGGATACGTAAAGAGTTAGATGCCGGGAACATGGAAGAAGTTTCAAAACTTTTAGGTTATGATTATACTTTTGGTGGAACTGTGGTTCATGGTGATGCTCGTGGTCGTACGCTTGGTTATCCAACAGCCAATATTCAAATTTCAAGAACAACCCATTTGCCAACAGAGGGTGTTTATATTACAGAAATAAAAATTGGTGATAAATGGTACCCTTCAATGGGTTCGATTGGTCGTAACGATACTTTTGAAAAAAATCGACCGATAACGGTTGAAGTCAATATTTTAGATTTTAATCAAGATGTTTATGGTGAAAAAGTTGAAGTCCGTTGGTTACACCATATACGCGGACAAGTGGCCTTTTCAGGTGTTGAAGGCTTGATTAAACAACTGAAACAAGATGAAGTGGATACAAGAGAATATTTTGATAAGCGCTAAGTAAGAATGAACTAAGAAAAGAGTAGAAGATGATCTGCTCTTTTTTTGTTCTCTTTCAATCATTTATTCTTTACAAACGGTTTTAAAGCCATAGAATGAAAGGAGAGATAAAAAAGGTGGGGACGAAAATAGAGATTTATACGCAAACATATGATTCGCCAATTGGTGATATTTATTTAACAAGTGATGGTCAAGCACTCACTGGGATTTATTATAATCGCAGTGAGTTTGAAAAAAAGAATCCCTTACTTCATCAAAATAAATCAGATATCACTTTGTTTTTGACAGTCAAACGTTGGTTAGATGCTTATTTTAGAGGAGAACAACCTGAAATTGATTTTCCTTTAGCACCGCAAGGAACTGATTTTCAGGCAAAAGTCTGGGAAGAAATCCGGAAAATTCCTTATGGTCAAACAACAACTTATGGAGAAATCGCCCAAAAAATTGCAAAAAAAATGGGGAAAACAACGATGTCAGCACAAGCGGTAGGTGGCGCTGTAGGTAGTAACCCAATTTCGATTATCATTCCTTGTCATCGAGTGATTGGCAAAACCGGTAGTGTGACTGGTTATGGCGGTGGTATTGAACGAAAACTAAAGCTTTTTGCACTAGAAAAAGTCCAAGAATCAGCTTATTTTGTGCCTGAAAACGTGAAAGAAGCTCGATCGTTCGTGAATTTTGAATAATTAAACGAAAACCTTTTGATTATTATCCGAATATTAATGATAAAACGAACAAAAAGTTTCTAATAAATATTCTCATTCACAAAAGAATGTGGTAACCTATGTTTGTTCCAAAAATACTTAATAATTTAAAGGGGTGCGTTATGGAATTCATTTACAAAGGCAAAACAAAAGATGTTTATCAAAAAGAAGATGGCAATATCCGGTTATTCTTTAAGGATGAAATGACTGGAAAAGATGGTGTTTTTGATCCAGGTGAAAATCAAATTGGTTTAACGGTTGAAGGCTCTGGAAAATCAGGTTTAACCGTTAGTAAACATTTCTTTGAACTACTGAATGAAGCAGGAATCGCTACCCACTTCCTAGCAGCGGATTTAGAAGAGAAAACAATGGATGTTACAAAAGCTTCTGTTTTTGGTAAGGGACTAGAAGTTATTTGTCGCTACAAAGCAGTAGGAAGTTTCATTCGTCGTTATGGAGATTATATTGAAGCGGGTGCCGATTTACCAGGTTATGTCGAAATTACGATTAAAGATGATGAACGTCAAGATCCATTTATTAATGAAGATGCTTTAGTTTTATTAGGTATTTTAGAAGCAGGCGAATATGCGATTATTAAAGAACAAACGAAACGAATTTGTGATTTAATTAAAGCAGAACTTGCAACAAAAGACTTAACTCTCTACGATATCAAATTGGAATTTGGTCGGGGTGAAAATGCGGGCGAGATTATTTTAATTGATGAATTATCCGGTGGAAATATGCGTGTCTTCAAAGGTCAAGAATCTGTCTATCCGTTAGATTTAGAAAAATACTTGCTTAATTAAAAATATTGTGGAGTCAGCTATCTTAGTGATAGCGACTCCTTTTTGTTAGTTTACTTTTGGATAATTGAAAAGCCTCGTTTGAGACATGACTTCATTTAGAAATATAAAGTAAAATTATGCTATAATAGGGAGAAATCTTGACACTGTCAAATAGTTATTGAGGAGTTTTTTTAAATTGAAAGAAATCAAAAATAATCTCCGTAGAAGTACTTCTGCGTATATCCATATCCCTTTTTGTGAGCATATCTGCTACTATTGCGATTTTAATAAAGTTTTTTTAGAAGGCCAACCGGTCGATGAATACATTGAGGCCTTATTAAAGGAAATTCAGCTTACTTTAGAACAATATCCAACTGATGTTTCCGAAACCATTTATATTGGTGGTGGGACACCTACGTCTTTGTCAGCTAAACAATTGGACGTTTTACTCACAGGTGTCCATCGCTTGTTACCGACTTCAACGACTAAAGAATTAACGGTTGAAGCTAATCCGGGCGACTTAACTAGTGAGAAATTAGATGTCTTAAAATCTCATGGCGTGAATCGCTTATCAATGGGTGTTCAGACATTCGATGATCGTTTACTAAAGAAAATTGGTCGCAAACATTCAGCTCAAGATGTTTATGATACGATTCGTCTGCTTGAAAAGAAACAGTTTGATAATGTTAGCATTGATTTGATTTATGCTTTACCG
>DXBN01000066.1 GCA_019116505.1 Candidatus Enterococcus avicola
CCAATCATGATAATCTATGAAATCAGCTATAATCCTACACTTTTGTCCCTAATTATTGAGTCTCTATGTATACTACGAAAGTTTTAAATTTTCGCGGATAAAGTTTCCTTTCATCAAATCAACTTTGTATCTATCGTTTCATGTATCAAACGATAATATAAAAAAAACGCAGCTATTTTTATTAGCTGCGTTTTTTATTGATTTAATTGAACGAACTCAACAGTTTCGCTTAGTCGTCTAATTCAACTTCTAAGACTTCTCCTGTTTGTGCATGGATTTTGACCGTTGCTTCTTGTTTACCGTTTTCAACATCGACTTCCCAATAAGTGAGTGCACCGTCTCGGTCTAAATCCCAATCAGTCGCTTGACCACCTTGTGTCTGCTCTAAAGCAATTTTCGTTACTTCATCCAACGTTAATAGCTTCGATAAATCGAGTTTTTCTTCCTGACGTTTGACGCCATTTTTCTCATCAGCATCTAAATCCTCTTCTTCTCTTTCACGAATTTCTTTGGTTGCTGCATCGACTTTTATTTCATATTCTTTAAGATCATTGACGCCTTCGATTTTATAAAAGAAGTGCCCAAATGACGTATCTAAATCAATCGAAGTAATATCTGTATCCGGAAATTCTTTTTGGAAAATCTCAATTGCTTCGGCTAGTGAAACACTTGGTTTTTGTTGTGATGTTTGATTAGTTGAAGCTGGTGTTGAATCATCGGTATCGTCAATGTCATCTGTATCCTTTGTCGCATTAACGACATCGGTTGTTTGATTGTTCTCTACTTGAGTTGATTGTTCAGGTGTTTGACTGGATGTTTGTATCGGATTTTGTCCACATGCCGCTAGCAATAGCCCCAAACTCAATGTTCCTACTGATAAAATTATTTTTTTCATAATCTTTCTCCTCCTCTTTACACCCTTAGTTTATCTTGTTTCACTACTTGAATAAATCGATTTAGATAAAGGAAAGATGAAGATTTCTTCATTTTAAAGGAAAGTCAATTTGAAAAATACTTCCTGTCGGCTGATTATCCAACACTCGAATAGTCCCATGATATTTTTCAACAATTGATTGAACAATCGATAGGCCAATACCTGAACCCTCGACTTGGCTCGAACGTGAGCGATCAATCCGATAAAAACGTTCAAAAATTTGCTCTTTCCTATCATCAGGAATTCCAGGTCCCGTATCGGCTACCGACAAACGAATTTTGTCTGCTATTTTTGTTAATGTAATTGTGATTGTATCACTTACATGGCTATATTTCGCCGCATTTTCAAATAAATTTTGGCAAACTTGTTGGATTTCCAATTCATCGACATGCATTTGAATTTCTGGTTCGATCGATAGAGTCACTTCTTGTTTACATGTTCGCCGAAATTCTTCGGCAGTTTGCTGAATCACTTTAGAAAGTGAAATAAGTGAAAGTGGCTTATCCATCGTTGGACGACCGAGTGCCAGCAATTGATTCGTTAAAACTTCTAGCCGTTTTGACTCCTTATCAATAAAATCAATCGAAGATCCAATTACTTCTGGATGTTGACTTCCACGACGCTTAATTAGTTGAACGTGACCACGAATCGCCGTTAATGGCGTCCGTAGTTCATGCGAAGCATCAGCGACAAATTGGCTTTCCCGTTTGATCGCGCCACGCTGGGTGTCGAGTAATTGATTGAACGAGGTCGCAACTTGGCGAAATTCATTGGGTGAGCTCGGTACACTGAGGTGCCGCTCTTGCTTTTCATCTGTTTCAATTTCGGTCATTTCTTTCGTCATTTGATGCAACGTTCTACTCCACTTTCCAACAAACAAATAAATCACCAGACTGCCAATTATAATCGCCAAGACATTTAATAGTAAACTAATCAAAAACATCCGAACCATTAACTCAACAATTTGTGTACCGTGAACGGCTAACTCGACCGTTCTTCCGGCTTGTTCTTGCTTTTGATACAAATAAATTTTATTCTCACTTAAAATAATCCCCGGAAATAATAAGAGCGCTCTACCTTGAGCAAGTTTATCAAAAATCACTTTGCCCTCTTTTGAATAATACATCGGTCCATTTTCCAGTAAAATACGGACGGCATCTTCATCATCTTTAGCTGTCGTAGCATTCACAAGTGTTGTCCATTCATTCGTATCTTGCGGCACTTCTTGTAAAGTATTCATAATTTCAACCGCTTGATTATTTAAATAGCGATAGGAGGAAATCAGTGAAATGCAAATAAAAGCCAGATTGATTACGATTAATAACAGTAGCAATATTTTTACAAAACGACTTGTTAATTGATATTGGGCATTGTTCTTTTTATTTTTCATTCGCATCCCTCAAAACATAGCCCACACCGCGTATTGTTTGGATGTACTTTCCAGCCTCGCCTAGTTTATTTCGTAAAGTTCGAACGTAAACATCCACGACATTCGTTTCGCCCATAAATTCATAACCCCAAACGCTATTCAAGATTTCATCCCTCGTCTTTACCTCTGCGGGTGTCTTGATTAGTTCATGTAGTACACCAAATTCTTTCGGTGTTAAATAGATTTCTTCTTCTCCAACTTGGACTTGATGTTTCGCTACGTCTAATTGTAAATCTAAAAATGTAACGGAGACTTGCTCCGTCTGTTTTGCTAGGCGCCGTTCAATGACTCGAATTCTTGCAAAAAGCTCCTCAATTTCAAAAGGTTTGGTGATGTAATCATCTAAGCCTGTATCCAACCCTGTAACAACATCCGTCGTCTCATTACGAGCGGTCATCATAATAATTGGCACTTCACTTGTCCGACGAATCCGTCGTGCAACCGTAATCCCATCATATTTAGGCAACATCCAATCGAGTAAAATCAAATCAATACCCTGGCTTTGAAATTGTTCGAGCGCCTCTTGACCATCCTTCGCCCAAATCACTTGATAACCTTCAAATTGAAGTTCCGTTTGGATAAAACTTGCCAAACTGGCTTCATCCTCGACTAATAAGATTGTTCTTGTTTCCATCGGTCCACCTTCTTTCTACCTTTCATTATAAACATAATTAGGAAAAGAAGGAATGATTTCAATAGTGACTCAAAAATATTTCAAAACCCAACCAATGCCGTCCTAGAAGCTTAACTTAAGATATCGCTACGAATCAAAGCATAAAAAGTCCCATCCTCCTAGTGTCACAGATTAGGCTGAATGGGGCTTATCGTTATTTTATTTTTTGAATCCTTTTATCTGCAATCAGCAGTTTGGAATCAAAATTTTTCTCTAAAAAGTATCGATCATGTGTGACCGCTAAGATGGTCCCACTAAAAGATTCCAATAGTCTTTCGATTTCCTCACGCATATAAATATCTAGATGGTTGGTTGGCTCATCCAAAATTAAAAAATTAATTTTGGCTTGAAATAAACCTAATAAATACAAACGAACTTGCTCCCCACCAGATAAATCTTGCACACGTTTTAAAACATCTTCTTTAAAAAAGCCATATTGAGCCAAAGTTTGACGCGCTTTTTGTTCATCGACTATCCACTTTTTAACATAAGTTAAAAGACGTTGTTCGGGGTGTTCGAATATTAGTTTCTGTGGTAAATAACCTATTTTTAAACTTGCTCCTAATTTGATTCGACCTTCAACTAAATCGATTTCACCTAAAATCAATTTTATCAAAGTTGATTTCCCACTACCATTATCACCTGTGATCGCTAAGCGTTCCCCACGATAAATTTCAAAAGAGCTTTCACTAAATAGTAGTTTTTCACCCATCAATTGGCCGATGTCTTGGGCAATCACAACTTCATTGCCCGAACGACTGGCTTGTTCAAAGCCACTAATCCGTTTTTTAGGAATAATCGGTGCCTTAACTAAAGTTAATTTTTCTAAACGGCGTTCAATTTCTTTCACCTTTTTAAAAAACGCCTCATTATCCCCTTCGTTCCCCCATTGGCGATAGCGATGGATCATCCGTTTTAATCGTTGAATTTCTTTTTGTTGCAACTCAAAATTCTTGGCTAATAATTGGTCTCGTTCCCGTTTCAAAGCAATATAACGACTATAATTTCCAGGATATTCCACAAGTTGTCCATCCTCGATTTCGATAATTCGTTGTGTTACTTGATCTAAAAATGCACGATCATGAGAAATAACGATGTATGCTTTTTTGGTTAATTTCAAATAATTCTCTAACCACTGAATACCTGCTAAATCTAGATGGTTAGTCGGTTCATCCAATAATAAGACGTCGCTTTCTTGAACTAAAATTTTGGCTAACTCCACCCGGACTCGTTCACCGCCACTTAAATCCGTTAATAACGTTTGTTGGTGTTGCTCCAATCCTAATCCCTTTAGAGTCCCTGCTAAACGATCCTCTATTTCATAA
Source organism: Candidatus Enterococcus avicola (assembly GCA_019116505.1). GTDB lineage: Bacteria > Bacillota > Bacilli > Lactobacillales > Enterococcaceae > Enterococcus_I > Enterococcus_I eurekensis. The sequence continues at coordinate 4,362 of DXBN01000066.1, forward strand.
CCACCGACTGCTTCGAATTTCTGTTGCAAATCACCGTACAAACGCATCAGACGGTCCAAGTTTTCAAGTGGATCGGTCATTTTAGTTTCATAAATTCTTAATTGCTGTTGAATCGCTTCAATTTCTGTAAAACTTTGAATCAAGTAATCAAAGACAGGCAGCTCTGATTTTTCTAATTTTTGTGCAATCCAACCAATTTTTAATCCTTTACGCTTAGAAAGCTGTCCTTGATCAATGCCTTCTTCCCCTAAAATAATTTGGAATAATGTCGTTTTTCCTGTCCCATTTTGACCAACAAGCCCGATTTTCTCTGCAGGACCAACACTCATCGTTAGATCTTCAAACAGTGGTGTTCCACTGAAATTTTTCGTTATTTTATTCATTTGAATATTCATTTTTTATTCTCCTTTGAGACCACTCAAAGTTTGTACACAAAAAGGCCATGGAAAACCCATGACCTTTGTTATTATTCTCTTTATATTTAAAGACAAAAAAGGCTTAAACATCTAGAATGGTCATTGATTTTTGTATGATTGAGCTATTTTTGGGCAGACTTGTCCCTTGAACGGCTTTTGCAAAAATCAGCGCGTGACTAAGGTTAACATAACTACGTTGAAAATTTTCAGTTGTTGTTATTTTTGTCATGCTTACCATTTTGATGTTTCCTCCTTTTATGATTCACTAGATTGCTTATTAAGCAAGTACCCACTTACCAATCCATTGTTCTTTTGTATAATTATATTGGCGTTTATACAGTTTTCCATCAATCATTTGATAGCGCCAACCAATGTCATCTGCATAGGGCTGGTTAGTATTTTCAGCTTGATTATCCAATTCCTCTGTCGCATAAACGGTAATAGGATTCATAGAAAGCATAAATCCACAATAAAAAATAAGCACTGCGATCATTTTTTTCATTTATTTATGCCCCTTTTGGTAAATTGGTAATTTCTGAAAATCTTCATTTCGTTCTAATTGTTCTTGCGTAATAACTACAAGAAACTGACCATCCATATAAAGTTCATATTGATTATCAGGTAACTCAACCAAATAGTTAGTATCTTCTGTAATCGTGAAGCTTTGACCGATATGTTCTTCTTTGATTCGAGAGGGTTCAAAAATAATAGACGTACTTAAAAATATACCCAATATCCCCAAGATTAAAAGTGTCGGCCATGAGTACTTTCGACGATTCTCTTCTAAAATATATTTTGTTCGGAATAATAATTGATTGTTTGTACCATAAGAAAATGAGACTGCAAAGCTACCGAAGTCCCGATTCTTTATTTGATTTTCACGTACTTTGACAAGTGTTTGAGCATACTCAAGCCTCTCATCATATGTCAACGATGCGATTAACTGCTCGTCTGTTTTTAGCTCAATCACATTGTCCATCTGCTCTCTGAACAAATACATTAGCGGATTCCACCAATAAATAATAATGATGAATTCGTAAAAATATTTAACAAATAAATCGAAATTTGATATATGTAACGCTTCATGCGTCAAAATATAAGTTAATTCTTTTTTCGAAAAATCAATTTTTGGTAATAAAACCACTGGCTTTCGTAAACCAATCACAACGGGTGATTCCAACGATTCCACAACTTTGACCGAATAACCGGAATGATCTTGTCCATAAGATTCCATTTGATAATCAGCTGTAATTCGAACTAACTGCTTAATTTTCAAATAATCTCGAACTAAAATATAAAGTTTAAAAAGACTACCTACTAGCCAAATCGTTAGCAATAAATGAAATACCGTCATTTCATACTTAAAGAATGTCATTATATGAAAATTCAGTAAATCTTTAACCTTTGGAAGGATAACTTTCGATCGGATCGTCACCGTATACCCAAATTCAAAAGGAAAAAGCAATCGGAATATGAACAGGAAGTTAAAAATAGTTAAAATTTTAGAATTAATAAAACTTTTATGATTTGTCATACCTAATAAAAAACGTTGAATTATCAAAATTAGAATTCCAAAAAAAAGTGATGCTAATAGACTCGTAAAAGAAAAGTGCATAAGAAGAACCTGTTATTTTCCTTCAGTTTTTTCTTTTAGTAATTCGTAAACCTCTTTTAACTCTTGATCATTTTCTTTTGACTTTTTATTTTTTAATAAGTGACTAACAAAGTTTGCAATTGATAAGTTTTTGTATTGCATCGCGATAAACGCTTCTTGTGTTAAGGTTGGTGTAAACGTTCTTGATAAAACGGTTCCACTATAGATAATATCGTCCACACGAATTAAATCTTTTTGAAGTAATTTTCTCAAAGTTGTTTGAACCGTACTCATAATCATTCCTTCTTTAAATTCGCTAATTTGTTTAGCATTTAAAGCTGTTTCCGAAGCCCATAATATTTGTAGTATTTCTAATTCTTTATTTGTAATTTTCATCTTGATTATATACCCCTTTTTATTTTTCTTTATTGTATCACAATTTCAGTAAAAATGTTTTTAACTGTTTCAAAAATTTTCTTCTTTTTGATGAAAAAATAAGAAAAAATCAATAATCTTACTGAATTCTAATGTTTTTTCGTGTTTTCACAAACAAAAAAATGCGTACCTCTATATTAAGGAAAATACGCATGTTTTTGTGAAATTTTATTAGCTTTTATTAGTTATTCTTGATGATTTTATTTGGTTTATTCCAATCATTCGTAACGTCCGAATAATCGAAATGGCATTTTATCTAGTAAGTTTACTACAAATCCAATCATATTCAAATAAATCTTAAATCTGACGAATTATTTTTACATTTTTTTCAACTTAATAAGAGTTTTTTCCATATCTTTGCATTCTATTTCATTGTTAATTTCAATTAATCATTGGTGATTTCATCCGACTCTAGTACCTAATACGACACTCATATTTTCATGTTATGTAGGTTATATTTTAGATGAATCTTTTACAATTCTTAAAGCTCTCTGCAACGACCTAGCGATGCTTCTCAGAATAGACAAAAAAAGAGATTTTTAGAAAATCTCTTTCTTTCCGTTCTATTAATTACCTTTTGCAAGGCTTGCTTGGTGATCTTGTTTAATTTTTTCTAATAGTTCAGGTTGTTCTAATAAATCGAGTGCCGTTTTAGCTAATAAATTGGCCGCAATTCCGATTGAATTCAAGCCTTTTTCACCACGAGCGGCTGCTTTAAATTCGATTGAGTGTCCAGCAATGTAATCGTCTGAAATTGAAACAGTTGGTTGAATCGTTGGAATGACTTGGCTAACATTACCAACATCCGATGAGCCTAAACTTTGTTTTTTCGTTTCAACGATTTCTTCGACTGGAACACCTGAAGACGCTGCATGACTAAAGAATAATTCATCAAAGGAATCGGTCACAATAATATCATCGACAGAATTTTGAAATAAGCCAAATTCATAAGTTGCTCCTGTTGCTAAAGCAGCTGCTTTAACAATGTTCTCAACTTTTGCATAAACCTCATTCAAAGTTGAACGATTGGCTGCACGCAAGTAAAAACGTGCAGAAGCAAAATCTGGAACAACGTTGGCTGCCACGCCACCATTTGTGATTACACCGTGAATATTAACATCTTTTGGCAAGTGTAAACGTAAGGCGTTGATACTATTAAAGACTTGAATCACGGCTTCTAAAGCGTTGATTCCTTTTTCCGGTGCACCAGCCGCATGACTTGCGCGACCATAAAAGTTAATATCAACAGGATCGTTAGCTAGTCCTGTCGAAGTTTTTGAATAGCGATGACCTGGATGAATACACAGTGCCGCATCGACATCATCAAAGAATCCTTCACGAACAAAACTGCCTTTTGCTGAACCATTCTCGCCACCTTCTTCACCCGGTGTACCATAAACACGAATTTCGCCACCAACTTCGTCAATCACTTGTTTTAAAGCACTTGCCGCTAATGCTGAATAGTTACCGAATAAGTTATGGCCACAAGCATGACCAATGCCTGGTAAAGCATCATATTCCGCTAAGAAAGACAATGTTGGACCTGGTTTACCCGATTTATAGCGTGCGTCAAAACCTGTGTGGTGACCAGCCACATCTTTTTTAACGTCAAAACCTTCAGCAAGCAATTGATCGACTAAAACTTGTGAAGAATAAACCTCATAATTACTAACTTCTGGATGTTCATGAATATCGAGTGCTAACGCTTGATACTTTGGTAAACTCTCTTGAATAAATGCTTCAATAATTTGATGTTTTGTTTTTGTTTCAACCGTCATAACCAATCCGCTCCTTTTTGTTTTATCCTTTTATTTTTCTCCGAATGTCACCCACGCTGGAATACTTGAACCTTTTGACGTTTCTTCGATTACTTTAATTGTTTCATCTGTTTGATACGCTGCTACGATTTTTTTGTATGTTTCATTGTCTTTATCTTCTGCTCTTGCAACAATGATATTCACATACGGACGAGACGATTCATCGACTGGCTCTAAGTAAATCGCATCTTCTGTTGGAATAAATCCAGCATCGACAGCCATGCCACTATTGATCACCGAAGCGGTCACATCTTGTAACACACGAGCGGTTTGTGACGCTTCTAATTCTGAAATATCTAAGTTTAATTTGTTTTCTGTTATGTCTGAAACAGTTGGTGCTTGTTTTTTATCAGGGTTAATCGTGATTAAACCGGCTGCTTCTAATAAGTTTAACGCACGTCCTCCATTTGTCACATCATTTGGAATGGCAATTTTATCGCCTTCTTTAATTTCAGAGACGTCTTTAATTTTGTCTGAATAAATGCCTAATGGTGCGTTAACTGTGTTACCAATTGAAACTAAATCAGTTCCGTGTTCAGCATTGAAATTATCTAAGAAAAATTGATGTTGGAACGAGTTCAAGTCGATATCACCACTCGCCAATGCCGTATTTGGTTGGCTATATTCGGTGAATTTTACGTATTCTAAGTTAATTCCTTCGTCCTTTAAGCGAGCTTGAACATTATCCCAAACGTCCGTATCTGCCCCAATAATCCCTAGTTTAACTGTTACTTCTTCTTTACCTTGTGCGCCACTTTCCTTTGCCGCATCTGCTTTTTGACCACAACCTGTTGCTAAAACCAATAAAGCAACTGCTGCTAAACCAAGTGAATAAACCTTTTTCATTTTCATTTCCCCCTATTTTTTAGTGCGATATTTTTTTAATAATCAAGTTACTAATTGCTTGACTAATGAAAACCAGAATTAAAATAATAATCATTGCTACAAACGTAACATCCGTTTGGAAGCGATTATGTCCACGAGTAATCGATAGACTTCCTAAACCACCGGCACCGGTCGCTCCAGCCATCGCCGTTAAACCAATCACGTTAATAATCGTTAATGCAGAAACACGCGCAATACCTGCTAAACTTTCTTTTAAGTAAACACGGAAGATGATACCTAAAGGACTCGTTCCCATGGCTTCCGCCGCTTCAATCACTCCAGGATCCACTTCTAATAACGCAATCTCGATTTGACGGGCAAAAAATGGGACAACTCCGATAATTAATGGAACTAACGCAGCTTTTACACCAATCGATGTGCCGACAATTAAACGAGTCACCACAACTAATAGTGAAATTAAAATAATAAATGGTATCGAACGAACGATATTAACGATTTGATCAAGGATATAAAACGTGACACGTTGTTCTAAAATGCCTCCCGGACGTGTGACAACTAATAACACGCCGAAGAATACGCCTAAAATACCTGCAATTAATGACGTCCAAAACGTCATATAAAGCGTCTCTTGTGTGGCTTTGATAAATTCATCTGGAATTTCCACTACATTTGGAAAATATGTTTCTAAAAAGTTCATTTGCTTTGTCCTCCTTGAGTCGCTTCTTTAATAATCGTCACGTTGACACCTTGTTCTTTTAAGTATGTCAAAGCTCTTTGGCGATTGTCCAATGCACCTTTTAAGGTAACGACTAAACTGCCAAGTGGCACTTCTTGAATGATTTCAACGTTTCCGTATAAAATATTTGTGATGACTTGGTAATGCTCCAATAATTCGGCAATAATCGGTTGACCGGTTTGCTCACCTACATAAGACAATTCAACTAACCATTCGTCTTCTGCAATTTTCGAGAATTTTTGATGCCCAAGAATTGTTTCTAATGCTTGATCGACATGTGTCGCTGTACGAATGAAGTCTTTCGTTAAAGGTTGTTCTGGTTTACTAAAGATTTGAACGCTATCGCCATGTTCAATCACTTGACCATCTTCCATGACCGCTACTTTATTACAGATTTCTTTAACGACTTGCATTTCATGTGTGATCAAGACGATGGTTAAGCCTAATTTTTTATTTAATTCTTTTAATAGTGCTAAGATTTGTAACGTTGTTTTTGGATCTAATGCACTTGTCGCTTCATCACAAAGTAAAATCTCAGGGTCATTCGCTAATGCTCTAGCAATCGCCACCCGTTGTTTTTGCCCACCAGATAATTGACTCGGATAGGCATTGACTTTATCTGCTAATCCAACTAACTCAAGTAGCTCGGCCACTTTTTTCTGACGCTCCGCTTTCTTTTTCCCTGCATATTTTAGTGAAAAATCAACGTTTTCAAAAATTGTTCGACTGTCCATCAAGTTGAAATGTTGGAAAATCATTCCGATGTTTTTACGTTTTTCACGTAATTCTTTTGGTTTTAATGTTGTAAATTCCACACCGTCAACGATGACGTTGCCAGTTGTCGGACGTTGTAGTAAGTTGATCACCCGTACCAAGGTACTTTTACCAGCACCTGAGTAGCCAACAATGCCGTATACGTCGCCTTTTTCAATTGTTAAATCCACATCTGTTACTGCTGTAATTTGACGGTTCTTTTGATTAAAAATAACCGAAATATCTTTTAATTCAATCATGTTCTTCCTCCTGAATTTTGCTATTGTATGATTGAGGGATACAAAAAAAGCACCCTCAAACAAATAAGACACTGACTTACTTGCTTGAGGACGCTTTTTTAAACGTGGTACCACCTCTATTCGAGTGAAAAATCACTCCTTAACCCAACCTTTCTAGCTCTAAAAAAACAAAAAAATCCCTTTACTAGCCGAAACTAGTAAAAGGACGAATATCGTGTTACCACCTTTTGTTTAGAAGTTACCTTCCCTTAGACCCAACATTTTCATGTGAAAAATTGGCGTTTCTTTTAACGGTGAAACATTTTCCGAATTTGCCTACTTATCGACAAATTATCCTCCAAGGCCATTTTCTACTTTTCTTGAACTTAGCTCTTCTCACCGACCAGAGCCTCTCTTTAAAGCATCCAAGTATACTTTCCTTTTCATCAGATTAACTATTTGTATGTGCCACCTAATTTACAGGATTTTTTCATCATTGTCAATCAAATTATTTCAAAAAAATAAATTTGTTCGACTTTTGGACTTAACCTTGATATAAAATCCCTTTTTCAGCTAGAGCTGCTTTAATTTTATCTAAATCGGTTGCTCTTTGATATCGAATTGTATGTAAATGGATCCCATTCGTTAGTTGCGATAATAAATTAGCCTTTGACTTTTGATATTTTTCCATGAAGCGCTGAATGTCTTCTTGATTGCGAATATGCAAACTACCAACAAGTTCCCCATACAATTCATGTTCGACAATTACATCAATCACCTCAGCACCAAAAGAAAGAATAATTTCTAACTCTTCTTGCGTTGCTTCTTTCCCATGTTGGACCGCAATTTTGGCAACATAGCCTGTTTCTGGTGCTATTTTTTCTAACTTATAGCCTCTTGCCGTGGCAATAATTTCTTCACCAGCAGCTCTTAATAAGGCGACATCGCCGACAATCACTTGACGGCTCACTCCAAATTCTTCGGCAAACTTACTCGCGCTAATGGCTAGATTCGACGCTTTTAAACGAGCCACTATCGCCTGACGTCTTTCTTCTCCCTCTAACATCGCTTAATCCTCCAATTGTTGGTTTTGATAGTGACGCGATTGACGCATAATATCTTCAAAAGTTGCGACGATTGTATCGGCATATTTTTGATTTTC
>DXBN01000067.1 GCA_019116505.1 Candidatus Enterococcus avicola
GATGTTTTCTATCTACATTCGCGTTTATTAGAGCGTGCAGCAAAGCTCAGTGAAGAACTTGGTGGCGGTTCAATTACGGCCCTACCATTTGTTGAGACACAAGCCGGAGATATTTCTGCTTATATCCCAACAAACGTTATTTCAATTACCGATGGGCAAATTTTCTTAGAGGGCGATTTATTTTATTCTGGAGTTAGACCAGCTGTGGCAGCTGGACTATCGGTTTCACGGGTAGGAGGATCTGCTCAGATTAAAGCAATGAAAAAAGTTGCTGGAACATTACGCCTTGATCTAGCAAGCTATCGTGAATTAGAAGCCTTTACGCAATTTGGTTCAGATTTAGATACTGCGACACAAGCGAAATTAAACCGTGGTCGTCGAACAGTTGAAATTTTAATTCAAAAGCTGCATTCACCATTAGCTGTTGAAAAACAAGTTGTCATTTTATATGCTTTAACACATGGCTTCTTAGATACGGTTCCAGTTAATCGTTTATTAGAGTTTGAAGCAGGTTTATTTGATTATATTGAAACGACAAATAACCAAATTTTTGAGACGATTCGTACAACAAAAGATTTACCGTCAGAAGAACTTTTAGATAACAGTATTAAAGCTTATATTGATTTGTTTTTAGCAACAGGTGAGGATGCAGGTTCAACACAAGCTAAATTAGCTGCCTTAGAAAATGCGTAAAAGAGGTGAACGTTAATGGGGGCATCACTTAACGAAATTAAGCAACGAATTGTTTCGACAAAAAAAACGAGTCAAATTACTCGAGCAATGCAAATGGTTTCTGCTTCGAAATTAACAAAATCAGAAGCCAGTGCAAATAGCTTTCAGATTTATGCGACAAAAGTTCGCGAATTGGTCACCCATGTTTCGGCTAGTTTGCCAGACGATATTTTAAAAACATTGAGTGAACCAGATGCGGGTGAAATTAATTATAAAAGCATGTTGATTCATCGTCCAGTTAAAAGGACTGCGTATATCGTTATTACGTCTGATGGTGGCTTAGTTGGAGGCTACAATAGTGCGATTTTAAAACAAATCATGACTATTTTAGAAGAAGACCATCAATCCCCAGATGAATACGTAATGTTAGCGATTGGTGGTACTGGTGCTGATTTCTTTAAAACAAGAGGGATTAATGTAGCGTATGAATTACGACACCTATCAGACCAACCGAGTTTTGAAGAAGTCCGTAAAATTGTCTCATTGACGACATCAATGTTTCAAAATGAAGTTTTTGATGAATTGTACGTTTGTTACAACCATCATGTCAATTCATTGACTAGTCAATTCCGTGTGGAGCGTATGCTACCGATTACGGATATTAACCATGATGAAGCCGTTGAATACGAACAAGAATATATATTTGAGCCGTCAAAAGAAGTGATTTTGAAGCAATTGTTACCACAGTATGCCGAAAGTTTAATCTATGGTGCCATTGTTGATGCCAAAACGGCTGAACATGCGGCAGGGATGACGGCAATGAAAACAGCGACAGATAATGCGAAAACAATCATAGATGATTTAACAATCTCGTATAATCGAGCGCGTCAAAGTGCGATTACGCAAGAGATTACCGAAATTGTCGGAGGCGCAGCTGCCCTCGAGTAATTTCATTGATGAATGGAGGAAAATAAATGAGTTCAGGCAAGATTTTACAAGTCGTAGGTCCCGTTGTTGACGTGGAATTCTCATTAGACGAATCCTTACCAGATATAAATGATGCTTTAATTGTTTATAAAAGTAACGGACAAAAATCTAAAATTGTATTAGAAACTACGCTAGAACTAGGTGATGGCGTGGTCCGTACGATTGCCATGCAGTCAACTGACGGTTTGCAACGTGGAATGGAAGTCGTTAATACAGGGCAATCAATTTCCGTTCCTGTTGGTAAGGAAACCCTTGGTCGTGTTTTTAACGTTTTAGGGGAGACGATTGATTTAAACGAGAAATTTCCTGAAGATTCAAAACGTGAAGGGATTCATAAAAATGCCCCGAAATTTGAAGATTTAAGTACAAGTACGGAAATACTTGAAACAGGGATTAAAGTAATTGATTTATTAGCACCCTACTTAAAAGGCGGGAAAGTTGGGCTCTTTGGTGGAGCGGGTGTAGGTAAGACCGTTTTAATTCAAGAGCTTATTCATAACATTGCTCAAGAACATGGTGGAATTTCTGTTTTCACAGGTGTCGGCGAACGGACGCGGGAAGGAAATGACCTTTATTTTGAAATGAAAGATTCTGGTGTTATTGAAAAGACAGCGATGGTCTTTGGTCAAATGAATGAGCCACCAGGTGCACGGATGCGTGTGGCGCTAACAGGATTAACGATTGCTGAGTATTTCCGTGATGAAGAAGGTCAAGATGTGCTATTATTTATCGACAATATTTTCCGCTTTACTCAAGCCGGTTCAGAAGTTTCGGCTTTACTAGGTCGGATGCCATCTGCGGTTGGTTATCAACCGACATTAGCCACAGAAATGGGACAATTACAAGAACGAATTACTTCAACCAAAAAAGGTTCGATTACATCAATCCAAGCGATCTATGTACCAGCCGATGACTATACCGATCCGGCACCAGCAACAGCTTTCGCCCACTTGGATGCGACAACTAACTTAGAGCGTAAATTGACTGAGCAAGGGATTTATCCTGCGGTTGATCCACTGGCATCTTCGTCAAGTGCCTTAGCCCCGGAAATCGTTGGTGAGGAGCACTATCAAGTTGCAACAGAAGTTCAAAGAACCTTGCAACGCTATCGTGAGTTACAAGATATTATTGCAATTTTAGGAATGGATGAATTGTCTGATCAAGAAAAAGTTGTGGTTTCACGAGCACGTAGAATCCAATTCTTTTTATCACAAAACTTTAACGTGGCCGAGCAATTTACTGGGCAACCAGGTTCTTACGTTCCAGTTAAAGAAACGATTCGTGGCTTTAAAGAAATTTTAGCAGGGACTTATGATCATTTACCTGAAGATGCCTTTCGAAATGTTGGCCCAATTGAAGATGTCGTTGAAAAGGCTAAAAAATTAGGTTACTAGAAAGAGGTGCCCAATGACTAAAACATTAGAAGTTCATGTGATTACACCACAAGGGATTGTCTATGAACATCATGCCACGATGGTTGTTGCCAGAACGCCAGATGGTGATTTAGGAATTTTACCTCGTCACGCACCAATAATTGCGCCTTTGATGATTGATGAAGTTCGGATCAATCGGATTGATTCAAAAGAACATGTCGATTGGATTGCAGTTAATGGTGGTGTCTTTGAAGTTCGTGATGATGTGGTGACGATTATTGCCGATAGTGCGGAACGAGAAAGAGACATTGACGTTCCCCGAGCGGAGCGTGCAAAACGTCGTGCAGAAAAAATGATTGCTGAAGCAAAAGCGCATTCGGATGTTGATGAATTACGTCGAGCAACGGTTGCTTTGCATCGTGCAATTAATCGAATCAAAGTTTCGAAACATATATAACAATTAGGCAAAGGGGATGTGACGAATGTTGCATCCCTTGTTTGCTTTTTTACCTGCATTTAAAATTGTGGTATGATAGAAAAAGCAAAAGCATTAGAGAGGGGATTTTGCATGCAGGTTTATGGCATTGATGTGATTATTCGTATCGTCACTCATTTTATTTTTATCTATCTTGCTTTTTGGTCATTAAAATCTTTACGATTGGAAATGTTATTTACACCACAAAATACGACGCAAATCCGAATGGTACTTGCGTTGCTTTCGATTGGAATGGGTTATTTATCTAGTACATTCTTTTTGGAGTTAATGGTACTTGGTAAAAATTTATTTATCGTGGGTTTCTAAACTAAACCAATGTTTCACATTATAGTTGCAAATGTGGTATAATAGAAAAGATTTTTAAGAAATGTAGTTATCGTTTCTATTTGGAGGGAACAAGATGGAAGAGATTATCGTTCAAGGTGGTAATCAATTACAAGGTTCAGTTAAAATTGAAGGGGCAAAAAATGCAGTATTACCAATTTTAGCAGCAACTCTATTAGCAGAAGAAGGAACAACGGTTTTAACAAATGTTCCAATTTTATCTGATGTCATTACAATGAACCAAGTGATTCACTACTTAAATGCCGATGTACAATTTGAACAAGAAACTAATACCGTAACAATTAATGCTGAAAAACCGTTAGAAATTGAAGCACCTTACGAATATGTAAGTGAGATGCGTGCATCAATTGTTGTCATGGGGCCTTTATTGGCTCGCAATGGTCACGCAAAAGTGGCTATGCCAGGTGGTTGTGCGATTGGAAAGAGACCAATTGATTTACATTTAAAAGGCTTTCAAGCACTTGGTGCAAAAATCATTCAAAAAGATGGTTACATTGAGGCGATTGCCGATGAATTAATTGGAAATAATATTTATTTAGATTTTCCAAGCGTGGGGGCAACACAAAATATCATGATGGCAGCTGTTAAAGCCAAGGGCATTACTGTGATTGATAACGTAGCGCGTGAACCGGAAATTGTTGATTTAGCGAACGTTTTAAATAAAATGGGCGCAAAAATTCATGGCGCTGGAACTGAAACGATGCGCATTGAAGGTGTAGAACAATTAGTAGGTGTAAAACACAGCATTGTTCAAGATCGTATCGAAGCAGGAACGTTCATGGTTGCTGCAGCGATGACGCAAGGTAATGTTTTGATTGAAGAAGGCATTATGGAACATAATCGACCACTTATTTCAAAATTAATCGAAATGGGTGCTGAGATTACTGAGGAACCGGCTGGTATTCGTGTGATTGGTCCGAAAGTAATCAAACCAACAGATATTAAAACACTTCCTCATCCTGGGTTTCCGACGGACATGCAAGCGCAAGTGACAGCGATTCAAGCGTTAGCTCAAGGTGTTAACATGGTAAATGAAACAGTCTTCGAGAATCGTTTCCAACATTTAGAGGAAATGCGTCGAATGAATGTTAATGTTAAGATTGAAGGCAATATCGCGATTATTGAAGGAAATGATGCTGTTCAAGGTACAGTTGTTCATGCGACTGATTTACGTGCAGCAGCAGCTTTAATTTTAATCGGATTGCGTGCGACTGGTGTAACTCGTGTTCGAAATTTACAATATTTAGATCGTGGTTATTATAAGTTCCATGAGAAATTACAAAAATTAGGCGCCAATGTTGAACGCGTTTCAAGCGAACCATCAAAAGCAAAAGAACTTCAACCAGTTATCGGATAAGGAAGGATCAGATGAAAACATCACACTACATTATTTACACAGTTATTAAAATATTAGCGGTGATACTCATCGCGATTCTATTACTCGTCGTTGGTTTAATGATTGGTTATGGCGTTATTGGGGATGGTTCTCCAACGGATATTTTTAAAATTAATATTTGGGGGCAACTATCGCGCTTCATTAAATAAAATCATGTAAAAGAGCAACTAGTTCTCTAGTTCGCTCTTTTATTTTTGTAAAAAATACTTGTCTTATTTGTTATATTACTGTAATGAAGTCGATTAATATCGAAAAAGTACTTAAAGTGAACGTTTTCCTCTGTTCAAATATTAAATAATTAACAAAAAAAATCAAATAATTTTCTCATTTAAAGAATGAGAATACTATTACATCAATGTTTAATTCTGAGAACAGGTTAGAAGTGTGTCGAATGTAACAGAAACTGTCTCAAAATCACAGAAATCGGAATTCTCTTAATCTATTCGTAACCTAAGAGCTTTTGGACCGTGTTAAGATACGATTTGTAAGAAATAGGAGGAATTAAGTAATGAGAATTCGTTTAATACCGACAGTGCTAATGACAGGTGTACTTTTAGCAGCTACAATCATTCCTGTATATGCAGCAGAAAATCAAGCAGAACAAATTGTAATCAATGAGCAAGTAATGACCGGTGAAGCCGTACAAGATATTTCTAATTCATTTATGACTTTAGCAGTTGAAGGTGACGCTGTTCAATCAGCTAAAGACAAAATTGCTGCCAAAGAGCAAGCAATTAAAGAAGCAAAAGAAAAAGCTGAAAAAGAAGCACGCGAAAAAGCCCTTCGCGAAAAAGCAGAACGTGAAGCGGCTGAAAAAGCTGCACGTGAACAAGCTGAAAGAGAGGCAGCAGAAAAAGCAGCTGCTGAACAAGCGGCTAAAGAACAAGCTGAAGCTCAAGCAGCAAGTGCTCCAACTGGGCAACAACCAGCAGGCCAAACATTTATTATGGAATCAACTGCTTATAGTTCAGATCCAGCCGATGCTTTAGGCGGTGGAACAGTGACAGCGACAGGTCAAAACTTATTAACGAACCCAATGGCAGTAGCTGTGGATCCAAACGTTATTCCATTAGGAACTCGTTTATATGTTGAAGGTTATGGTGAAGCAATCGCAAGTGATACTGGTGGTGCCATCAAAGGAAATATCGTTGACGTTCATTTCCCAACTTATGAACAATGTGTTCAATGGGGACGTCGTCAAGTTAAAGTAACCATCTTAGGTTAATTGATACAAAATAAATTTTTTAAGGCATCGAAATCAATTATTTTGATTTTGATGCTTTTTTACTTGTCTTTATCTTACGAGGTAGGTATATTTAAATATGAAAAGAGGGTTACTATGCAAAAAATATTAATAGCAATCGTACAGGGTTACCAGCGTTTTATTTCGCCATTGTTTCCACCGAGTTGTCGTTATTATCCGACGTGCTCGACTTATACAATTCAAGCACTGCAAACTCATGGCGGTTTGAAAGGTAGCCTAATGGGAATTTCGAGAATTTTTAGATGTCATCCTTTTGTAAAAGGCGGCATTGATTATGTCCCGTTAAAGTTTAGCATGAAAAGGAATACAGTGGATAAAGAACAACCAAAGTATACGTATAAAAAAACCAAACATTTCCATTAATTAAAGATATGAAGAGCCCATTTTTAAGGGAATTCTTCATATCTTTTTTGTTTTGTAATTAAAAAATCCAAAAGTTGACAGAATTAATGAAATATTCAGAAAATTCAGTTGACAAGGAATAAAAAATTAGGTATATTGAGAAACATATTCATTACCGAAAACAAAGGGGGAAATAATATGAAAAAGAAAATGGCGTTTTTGTTTGGGAGTTTATTTTTATTAGCAGCGTGTAGCGCGGGCCCAACAAGTGGTAACGAGACAAATGGTTCTTCAAATGCAGGTGGTAGTGCAGATGCAGAAACGATTAAGATTGGTTTAAACTTAGAGTTATCAGGAGCGGTCGCAGGTTACGGCACGCAAGAAAAAGATGGCGTTGAGTTAGCAGTTGAGATTATAAATGAAGGTGGCGGGATCTTAGGTAAACAAGTTGAACTTGTAACTAAAGATAATAAATCAGAAACAAGTGATGCCGCAACAGTTGCAGCCAACTTAGCAACAAATGATAAAGTAGTCGCAATTATTGGACCAGCAACATCAGGTGCAACAAAAGCGGCCATTCCAAATATTACAAAAGCACAAGTCCCATTGATTACGCCGTCAGCAACAGATGATTCAGTAACACTAAATGGGGATAAAGTTCAAGAATATGTCTTCCGTTCAAGTTTCCAAGATAGTTTCCAAGGGGTTATTTTAGCGAAATACGCTCAAGATCAATTAGCTGCCGAAAAAGCAGTGATTTTAGGTGATAACTCAAGTGATTATGCCAAAGGTTTATCAAAAGCCTTCAAGAGCGAATACAAAGGGGAAATCGTCTTAGAAGAAAACTTTACCAAAGGCGATAAAGATTTCCAAGCGATTTTAACCAAAGTAAAACAAGCAGATTTCGATGTGTTATACATTCCAGGTTACTATGAAGAAGCAGGATTAATCATTAAACAAGCAAGAGAATTAGGTATTGAGCAACCAATTATTGGTGCCGATGGATTTGGTGACGAGAAAATGGTTCAACTTGCGGGAGCTGAGAATGTTTCCAATGTTTTCTACACTGGACATTTTTCAATCTTAGCACCATCGAATGATACAGTAGAACCATTCGTGGCAGCTTTTAAAGAGAGATTTGGCAAAGAGCCGTCAACGTTTAATGCTTTAGCTTATGATGCAATGTTTATGATCAAACAAGCAATTGAAACACAAAATGCAGCCGATGCAAAATCAATTACTAAAGGTTTATCTGAACTAAAAGATTTTAAAGGTGTGACAGGAAACATCACGATGGATGCGCAACATAATCCAGAAAAATCATTAGTCGTAATTGGATTTACAGATGGTAAAGAAAGTTCTGCAGAAGCAATTAACCCATAGATTTGGGAAGTAAAGGCTGTGGCAAAATCAGATAGCGGTTTTGCCACAGTTTTTTTCAGAAAAACAATGAATTTGGAAGTGATCTTATGGAAATAATCATTCAACAATTGATTAACGGGTTGTTTTTAGGGAGTATATACGCCTTAATGGCTTTAGGTTATACAATGGTTTATGGGATTATCCGTTTAATTAATTTCGCTCACGGTGAAATATATATGATCGGAAGTTTTATTGGCTATTTTTTGATTCACCAATTTAATGATTTAGGCATTTTCTCTGGCGCGGTAGGCTTTTTTGTCTCGATGTTAATATCGATGGCAATTAGTGCCTTATTAGGTGTTTTAGTTGAAATCTTAGCTTATAAACCATTACGTGGTGCGACGCGAATTTCGGCCTTGATTACCGCAATTGGTGTTTCGTATTTGCTACAAAATTTGATGATTTACTTCTTTTCACCAGATACGCGACCGTTTCCACAAGCTATTGCACGTAAACTGTATACTTTTGCAGGTTTAAGTGTCAGCAACATTCAATTGCTGATTTTATTTGTTTCGGTCAGTTTGATGATTTTATTACAAATTATCGTTAAAAAAACAAAAATGGGAAAAGCGATGCGTGCAGTGAGCGTTGATCCAGACGCGGCTCAATTAATGGGAATTAACGTCAATCGAACAATTTCATTTACTTTTGCATTAGGTTCAGCTTTAGCAGCGGCTGGTGGGATGCTGATTGGTTTGTACTATAATTCCATTGATCCGATGATGGGCGTTGCGCCTGGTTTAAAATCGTTTGTAGCAGCTGTTTTAGGTGGGATTGGAATTATTCCAGGTGCGGCTTTAGGTGGATTTGTAATTGGTCTAATTGAAACAATGTCGACGGCTCTAGGCTTTTCTGATTATAAAGATGCGATTGTTTACGGTGTTTTAATTATTATCTTAATTATTCGTCCAGCTGGAATTTTGGGCAAAAACGTCAAAGAGAAAGTGTAGGTGGCAACGATGAAAAAAAATATCAAATATACGCTTACGTGGACGGTACTTACGGCGGGCCTTTATTTCTTGCTTTTCTTTCTATATAATTCAGGCAAAATCAATATTTTTACCGATGCGGTGATTGCCAATATCGGGATTAATATCGTTTTAGCAGTTAGTTTGAACTTAATTATTGGCTTTGGAGGCCAATTTTCATTAGGACATGCAGGCTTTATGGCAATTGGTGCCTATGCGACAGCGATAATTACTTCTAAAAGTCCAAGTTTTGGCTCGTTTGTACTGAGCATGATTGTCGGAATGGTTTTATCAGGTATTATTGCACTCGTTGTAGGGATTCCAACGCTTCGCTTAAAAGGCGATTATTTAGCGATTGCGACCCTTGGTGTCTCAGAGATTATCCGTATTTTAATCATTAATTTTAGCGATCTAACAAATGGGCCTTCAGGAATTTTTGGCTTGACACAATATAGCAACTGGCAAATCATTTTTGTGGTTATGGTCCTGACTATTGTCTTTATTTCTAACTATATGAATAGTAGCTATGGTCGCTGGACGTTGTCGGTTCGTGAAGACGAAATTGCAGCCGAAGCGATGGGAGTTAACACGACACGCTTTAAAGTACTGGCTTTTGTAATTGGTGGTGTCTTTGCTAGTGTCGGTGGTAGTTTATACGCTAGTTACCAGCAATCGGTTTTCCCGAGTGATTTTACCTTTATGAAATCAATCGACATTTTAATTATCGTTGTATTTGGTGGGATTGGTAGTACGACAGGAGCAATCGTTTCGGCTGTCGTTCTTGGTTTCATCAATATGTATTTACAGGAGTTAGGTAGCTTACGGATGATTTTTTATGCGTTAGCGATTATTTTAATTATGATTTTCAAACCAAGTGGTTTATTAGGTAGTAAAGAATTATCCATGAAAAAATTATTCCAACGCTTTAACAAGGGAGGGGATTCGAATGCCACTACTGACCGTTAATAAATTAACTAAAAACTTTGGTGGATTAACAGCCGTTTCCCACGTTAATTTAGAGTTGTATGAAAATGAGCTTGTTGGATTAATTGGACCAAATGGTGCGGGTAAAACAACGTTATTTAACTTACTGACAGGGGTTTATGAACCAAGTTCTGGTGATGTTATTTTTGAAAACTCCGGTAAAGAACAACGTTTAAATGGGATGAAACCTTATAAAATTGCCAATATTGGCTTGGCGAGAACTTTTCAAAATATTCGTCTATTTAAAGAACTATCAGTCTTAGATAATGTTTTGATTGCGATGCGAGAAGTGGAAAAAAGTTCATTTATTGCTAATGTTTTACGTTTGCCGAAGTACTATCAAACAGAAAATGAATTAGCTAACAAAGCCAAAAAATTATTAGAAATTTTTCAATTAGAAGATAAACTGGATACTCTTGCACGTAACTTATCTTATGGTGAACAACGCCGTTTAGAAATTGTACGAGCTTTGGCCACTAAACCTAAAATCTTATTTTTAGATGAACCGGCTGCGGGGATGAATCCCCAGGAAACGGCTGAGTTAACCAATTTAATTTATCGCATTCAAAAAGAATTTCAATTAACAATTATTTTAATTGAACACGATATGAACTTAGTGATGGATGTTTGCGAACGAATCTATGTTTTAGAATATGGGCAAGTGATTGCTGAAGGCACACCTGAAGAAATTAAAGGGAATCCTCGAGTAATTGAAGCGTATTTAGGAGGGGAAATTTAATGTTAAGTGTCAATAATTTATATGTAAAATATGGCTTAATTGAAGCAATTCATGATGTTTCCTTTCAAGTAAATCAAGGTGAAATTGTCTCGTTGATTGGAGCTAATGGTGCTGGAAAAACGTCGATTTTAAGAACTATTTCAGGTTTGGTTCGTCCAGCTGCAGGAAGTGTTCACTTTGAAGGGGTGGCAATTGAAAAAGAAGCGCCGCAAAAAATTGTGAGAAAGGGACTTTCTCAAGTACCTGAAGGCCGTCATGTTTTTTCAGGTTTGACCGTCCAAGAAAATTTGGAGATGGGCGCTTTTTTACGTAACGATGCTGAAATCAAAGCAGATTATGAATCCGTTTATAGTCGTTTTCCCGTTTTGAAAGAAAGAAGAAAGCAAGATGCAGCAACCTTATCTGGTGGTGAACAACAGATGTTAGCGATGGGACGTGCCTTAATGTCTCGGCCGAAATTATTATTACTAGATGAACCTTCAATGGGACTGGCACCAATTTTTATTCGAGAGATTTTTTCAATTATTCAAGAAATCAAAGCCCAAGGAACGACAGTCTTACTGATTGAACAAAACGCGAATATGGCATTATCGATTGCCGATCGTGGTTACGTTCTAGAAACAGGCAAAATCGTGCTTGAGGGGACAGGGCAAGAACTTTTAGCCAGTGAATCTGTCAAGAAAGCTTATTTAGGAGGATAAATCATGAGTATAAAAGATTTTATGTCGACCGAAGTCATTACCGTTTCACCGCAAACACCGATTTTTGATGCGGTTGACTTGATGAAGCAACATCAAATTCATCGCTTGCCAGTAGTTGAAGGTGGAAAACTCGTTGGATTAATTACTGAAGGTGTGATTCAAGGTGCGATGCCTTCAAAAGCGACTAGTTTAAGTGTGTATGAAGTCAATTACTTATTGAATAAAACAAATGTCAAAGATATTATGATTAAACAAGTTGAAACGATTGGACCAGATGCTTTACTAGAAGATGGAATTGTCAAAATGCGTTCAAATAATATTGGTGTTTTACCAGTAGTTGAGGCAGATAAAGTAATTGGGATCATTACCAATAATGATATTTTTGATGCCTTCTTAAAAATTACTGGTTATTATGCAGGTGGAACGAGAGTAACATTAGCCATTGAAAAAGATGATCGTGGCATTTTAGCTAATATTACCAAAGTATTAGCTCAAGAAGGTTTTAGTATCTTGACGATTGTGGTTAATCGTGAATCAGATAAAACAATTGTCGAGATTCAAGTGGAATCAAAAGAACCAAAACAAGTCGAAAGTAGCTTGACGGCTGCTGGTTATCAGGTTGTTAGTTCTGTTTTAACGAATCAATAATTCAAGTGCCAGAAAATTCTTTTTGAATTTCTGGCATTTTTCATGAATCTTTTTCTGTAAAAATTTCAAATATGTGCTAGAATAAAGGCCGAGGTGATAATTATGAAGAAAAACAAAGAGATTCAAATCCGAATGGAAGAAACAACAAGAGTCCTTCAAGGCTCAAAATATGAAGTCACTGAGTTGTATATCGGTAAAAAGAAAATGGGCGAGATTTTAGAATACGGTCCAAAAGACTTTCGAACATTCATGGATAGTGAAGCGATTGGTTCAAGTAAAACCTTTGAATTGGCAGTTGAAACGATTATTCGTCAATGGAATTTACACGAATAAAAAAACATTTAAAAAAGTTTAAAAAAACTGTTGCAATTCTATCGGAAATTTTGTATTATAACTAAGTCAGGTTTTTTACTAAACCTTTTGGAGGAGTAGCGAAGTGGCTAAACGCGACGGACTGTAAATCCGTTCCTTCGGGTTCAGTGGTTCGAATCCACTCTCCTCCACCATTGGGGTATAGCCAAGCGGTAAGGCAAGGGACTTTGACTCCCTCATGCGTTGGTTCGAATCCA
>DXBN01000008.1 GCA_019116505.1 Candidatus Enterococcus avicola
CTGCTAAATACTATTATAAAACCGATATTGATGGTTTTATCATTCCCATTAACAATATTAACACTAGGCTTCTTTAGCTTTGTTATCAACGCGTTAATGCTACAATGGACATCGAATTTGGTAGGACAATACAATTTTGGTTTCTCTTCCTTTGGTGCGGCAATCTTAATGGCAATGATTCTCTCATTCGTCAATATGATCGTCAACCAACACCAACTAGATAAGAGGTTATAAAAAAATCGATCAATCGCGAGAGTTAAGCAAACTTTTCGAAAAAATGGGACTTTCATTTTTCGAGAAAAGCTTAACTATAAAGCGAGTGATTTGTATGATAAAAAAACCGCTGGTGATTTTATGTCACCAACGGTTTTTTCTCTTGTCCTTGCTAACTATTTAATTTGTTCTTCTGTTACAGATGATAAGTAATTATCAACTAAAACAATGGTATCATCTAAAGCACCGGCTTCAAAAGGTGATTTCAAGTGCGCAATTTCTAAAATTTCTAAGAATGTTTTCGTTCCACCAACTTGGCAAATAGCTAAGTAATCTTGCCAAGCAGTTTCATCTTTTTCGACATTGAATCTTTTCCAAAATTGGAAAGCACAAACTTGCGCTAAGGTGTAATCAATATAGTAAAAAGGTGAATTGAAGATATGACCTTGACGGAACCAATAAATACCTTTTTCTAGTTCAGGGAATACATCGTAATTACGTTCTGGGCAATATTGTTTTTCTAATTCACGCCAACAAGCTTTACGTTCAGCCGGTGTCCAATTAGGATTTGAGTAAACTTCTTGTTGGAAATGATCGACTAAAACACCATATGGTAAGAACTGTAAGGCGCTCGCTAAATGATTGAATTTATATTTGCTAGTTTCATCCTGGAAGAAATCTTCCATCCATGGCCAAGCAATAAATTCCATTGACATTGAATGGATTTCGCACGATTCATAGTTCGGAAAGACAATTTCTGGTTCTTTAATCCAACGTGATTCATATGTTTGGAAAGCATGGCCCGCTTCATGTGTTAAAACATCAACATCATGAGACGTTCCATTGAAGTTCGCAAAAATAAATGGTGATTGATAGTCTTGAATATATGTACAATAACCACCAGCTTGTTTTCCTGTTTTACTTAAAAGATCAAGTAAATCTTTTTCAACCATGAAATCAAAGAATTCACCTGTTTCAGGAGAAAGTTCTTGATACATTTTTTGAGCTTTAGCAACGAGTTCATCCGATGTTCCTTTTGGTGTTGCGTTACCATTAGGGAAGACTAATGATAGGTCGTGGAAATTTAGTTTTTCTAAGCCATTTCTTTGAGCTTGTCGTTCATAAAGTTTTTGTGTAACTGGGACAATCTTTTGTAAAACTTCAGAGCGATACGTTTCAATCATTGAACGATCGTAATCCCAACGATTCATTAAAACGTCACCAAATTCAACATAATTTTTAAAACCTAGCTTTGTGGCAATTTCGGTTCTGACTTTAATCATCTCATCATAAATCGCATCAAATTTTGCTTCGTTATCGGCATAAAACCCCGTGATTTTTTCTGTTGCTTGGCGTCTCGTAGATTCATTAACACTTTGAGCAAAAGGTGTTAATTGAGATAAGGTATAGACTTCACCTTCAAAAGGAATTTGTGCTGAGGCAACAAGTTTAGAATAATCGGAACTCAGTTGGTTTTCTTTTTGGAACAAAGGAATCAATTCTGGACTAAAAGTCTTGACTCGTCCTTCAGCGAATAAGAAAAGTGTTGAAGGAAAACTTGCTTTTAATTCATCTAATAGAGGGGAATTTAAAAGGCTTTGATAAAATTGAAAATCAAGTTCTTGGAAAAGTGGTTGGTATTCATTCCAAAAATTATCTTCTTTTTCATAAAAAGCATCGTTTGTATCAACGGAATAACGAATCGATGCTAGGTTATAGGCCGTTTCGATTGTTGCCCGTAGTTCATTTAAGTGGTTGACAGCTGCCACCGCTTCAGTTAATTCTGTTGCATCGGTTAATAATTGTAACGTTTTCAAAAAGTCGACTTTGTAAGTCTCATAATTTGGACGTAAATAAGTGTAATCTGAAAATTTCATTGTAAAATAACCTCCTTTTTTATAAATGATAGCACAAAAAACGAAAAAATTAAGATAAATTTTGTCGATAGTAGTAACTTTCTTCAGACAATGATAAAATAATACTATGAATTAAAATTGCTCAGAAAAGGGGTCAAAATAAATGGCAGAACTTGTCAAAGTTAGTGAGTTAGTCAAAGCGCTAGGATTAGAAGTCGTAACCGGTGGCGAAGAGGCATTAAATCGTAATATTACGACGGGAGATATTTCACGTCCAGGATTGGAATTAACTGGATATTTTAATTATTATTCACATGATCGATTACAATTGTTCGGAAGTAAAGAAGTCACTTTTGCACGACGAATGATGAAAGAAGAACGCTTAATGGTTATTCGCCGTATGTGTTCAGATGAAACACCAGCATTTATTATCTCAAGAGGGTTGGAAGTATCAGATGAGATGATTCAAGCCTGTGATGAACATCAAATTGCTATTTTACGTTCTAAAATTTCTACTTCGCGTTTGATGGGGGAACTTTCAACCTATTTAGAAGGCGTATTAGCACCAAGAACGAATGTCCATGGTGTACTCGTTGATGTTTATGGTTTAGGTGTCTTAATTCAAGGTGATAGTGGTATCGGTAAGAGTGAGACTGCGTTAGAACTTATTCAAAGAGGTCATCGTCTGATTGCCGATGATCGCGTTGATATTTATAAACAAGATGAATTAACACTGATTGGCGAACCAGCCAAAATTTTGGAACATTTGATTGAAATTCGTGGTATTGGAATTATTGATGTCATGAATTTATTTGGGGCAAGTGCCGTGCGCGGTTCGATGGAAGTCCAATTAGTTGTGTATTTAGAAAATTGGACGCGTGATAAAAAATATGATCGACTAGGTTCAGCCGATGAAACAATTATCTTAGGCGATGTGGAAATCCCACAAATTAAAATTCCAGTTAAAACAGGTCGAAACGTCGCGATTATTGTTGAGGTAGCAGCGATGAATTTCCGTGCTAAAACGATGGGTTATGATGCAACAAAAGAATTTGAGTCACGTTTGACTCGCTTAATAGAAGAAAATTCAGGTGTATAGGAAGTGAATAAGTAATGGATCGTGTCGCATTTGAGTTATTAGGCATTGAAATTTATTGGTATGCCTTAATTATTGTTTTTGGGATTGTCGTTGCTATGTGGTTAAGTACGCGAGAAAGTATTCGTGTAAATATGAAGCCAGATGATGTGACTGATTTTATGCTAGTCGGTTTACCGGTTGCTTTTATTGGTGCCAGACTTTATTATGTTTTATTTGATTTAGAACCTTATTTAGCCGATCCAATTCAAATTCTAAATGTTCGTTCAGGTGGGCTTGCGATTTATGGCGGTTTGATTGCCGGGGGAATCTGGTTGTATTTTTTCTGTCGCCGAAATTTTATTTCTCCATGGACGTTTCTAGATGTCGCCGCTCCTAATGTTTTGTTAGCTCAAGCAATTGGTCGTTGGGGAAATTTTATGAACCAAGAGGCCTTTGGTGCAGATACAACGCGCGCATTTTTAGAGAGTCTATGTATACCAAAGTTTATTATTAATAACATGGAGATTGATGGTATTTATCGTCAACCGACATTTTTATACGAATCACTTTGGAGTGTCCTAGGATTTATTATAATCATTATCCTAAGAAAAAAAGCCGATTTCTTCAAACAAGGAGAAGTCGCACTATCATATGTGATTTGGTATAGCTTTGGTCGTTTCTTTATTGAAGGCATGCGTACCGATAGTTTATACTTATTAGGTGAATTACGTGTCTCTCAATTATTATCAGCCCTGTTATTTATTGGTGCATGGGCGATTCTAATTTGGCGCCGTAAAAAAGTTACAAATTTAAAACTGTACAATCGTAGTTATGGTAAAGACCAATTTATTATTTAAAAGACAGACCATTTTAGTTATGCTAGAATAAAAGGATAACTAGAATAAAATTAGAGGAGGTTTCCACTGTGAAACAAAAAATTGCTGTATTAGGACCAGGTTCTTGGGGGACAGCTCTTGCAAAAGTTTTAGTTGAAAATGGTCACGAGACTATTTTATGGGGGAAAAATCCAGCGCAAGTTAAAGAGATTAACGAACAACATACGAATCATCATTATTTACCAGATTTAATATTACCAACTGAGCTGAAAGCAACAATATCTTTGGAAGAAGCGATTAAAGATGCCGACGCTTTATTATTTGTTATTCCAACAAAAGCCATTCGTGAAGTTGCACATCAAGTCGCAGCGATTGTTGAAAATCAACCATATATCATTCATGCTTCAAAAGGTTTGGAGCAAATAAGTCATAAACGAATTTCAGAAGTTTTAGCGGAAGAAATTCCCGAAGATAAACGTAAAGAGATTATTGTCTTATCCGGGCCAAGTCATGCAGAGGAAGTCGCAGTTCATGATATTACGACAATCACTGCAGCTAGTCCCGAATTGGATGCTGCAACTTATGTCCAAGAATTATTTATGAATGAATATTTCCGGATTTATACAAATGATGATGTGATTGGTGTTGAGCTAGGAGCTGCGTTAAAAAACATTATTGCATTGGGTGCAGGCGCTATGGTTGGTCTAGGATTCGGTGACAATGCCAAAGCGGCAATTATGACGCGCGGCTTAGCAGAGATTAGCCGTTTAGGCGTTGCTTTAGGTGCGAATCCATTAACCTTTATTGGTTTGAGCGGTGTCGGTGATTTAATCGTAACTTGTACCAGTGTCCATTCTCGAAACTGGCGGACAGGTCAATTACTTGGGCAAGGTAAAAAGTTAGAAGAAATTCTAGACAACATGGGCATGATTGTTGAAGGGGTTTCGACGACTAAGGCTGCTTTAGAGCTTTCCAAACAGTTGGGCGTAGAAATGCCAATTACTGAAGCGATTCACAGTGTATTATACGAAGGCAAAGACATTAAAATTGCGGCTAAAGATATTATGTTAAGAGATGGCCGAATTGAAAACGAATTTAGTTAAGGAGACTCTTGTGATGAAAGTAAGAAAAGCCGTAATTCCAGCAGCTGGCCTGGGGACACGATTTTTACCAGCAACGAAGGCAATGGCAAAAGAAATGTTGCCGATCGTTGATAAACCAACGATTCAATTTATTGTTGAAGAAGCATTGAAATCAGGAATCGAAGATATTTTAATTGTTACAGGTAAAGCAAAACGTCCAATTGAAGATCATTTTGATGCAAATTTGGAGCTTGAAACGAATTTAAAAGAAAAACATAAAGATGAATTACTGAAGTTAGTAGAAGAAACAACTGATATTAACTTGCATTTTGTACGTCAAAAACATCCCTTAGGTTTAGGTCATGCGGTATTACAAGCAAAAGCTTTTGTCGGTAATGAACCATTTGTTGTGATGCTAGGTGATGATTTAATGGAAGATGAAATTCCATTAACAAAGCAACTAATGCTCGACTATGAAAATACACATGCTTCTACCATTGCAGTCATGGAAGTTCCAGAAGATGAAACGCATAAATACGGAATTATTAATCCTGGTGAAGAAGTGGAAGAAGGTTTATTCAATGTTAAGAACTTTGTTGAAAAACCGAAACTAGGTGAAGCGCCAAGTAATTTAGCAATTATCGGACGCTATTTATTAACACCTGAGATTTTTTCCGTTTTAGAACAACAAGAACCAGGTGCGGGTGGAGAAATCCAATTAACCGATGCAATTGATACTTTGAATAAAACTCAAAGAGTCTTTGCTCATGAATTTAAAGGCATTCGTTACGATGTTGGTGATAAGTTTGGTTTTATGAAAACGAGTATCGAATATGGTTTGAAACATCCAGAAGTACAAGAAAACTTAAAAGAATATATTATTCAACTAGGACAAAAATTGGCGACAGAAAAAACTTCAACTCCCGCGAGTGAAGAAATAGAGCCTTCGTAGTTTTTTAAGGCCCATTAAGAATGACAATTATGATTGTTTTACTTATTGGGCTCTTTTAGTTAATATAATAGAAAAAGAAAGGAGTTTTTTGATGTCAGGTGGAGAAATTGCAGCACTCATTGCGGCGATTGCATTTGCAGTCTTAGTCGTGTTCCTATCGCGCTTATTACTTCAGGTAGGAAAAACAGTTAAAAAAGCGGAGACGACATTAACACAAGTTAATCAAACAATTGAAGTTGTGACCAAAGATGTCGATGTTTTAGTTCGAGAGGTAGAAGGTTTACTTGTTAAGAGTAATGAGTTAATGGTTGATGTAACAGGAAAAGTTGAGACAATCAATCCTTTATTTGATGCCATTGCTGATTTAAGTATGAGTGTATCAGACTTGAATGCATCTGGTCGACAAGCTGTTACGCGTTTTTCATCACTCGGCAGATCGGTTGCAAGCGCAAGTGTTGTAGGAAAGGTCAGTCAGGCAACGATCAATCGATTGAAAAAAAATAAAAAAACCCCAACAATGAACACAAATCAAGGAGGAATGACAAATGAGTAAAAAAGGTGGATTTCTATTAGGAGCTTTAATCGGTGGAACAGCCGCAGCAGTAGCGGCACTTTTATTAGCGCCAGAATCAGGTCGTGAATTACGTGATAAATTAGCCAAACAAATTGACGATTTACTAGATACAGCCTCAGATTATTCCGATGCTTCAAAAGAAAAAAGTAGTGAATTTTCTCATGTAGTCAAAGAAAAAGCCGCTTCTTACACTAAGCGTTTAGAAGAATTAGCTGAAGTTCTAAAAGACAAGGCGAATGAGTTTATTGATGAATCGGAAGAACAATCTGAGGAAGTCCTTGCTGAAGTACAACAAGAAGTTGATGAAATTTCACGTCTATTTAAAAAAGAAGAATCAGAAATGGATGAAACTTTGGCTGAGGCTGAAGATATTGTGATTGATCTTTCTGAAGAATTACCAGTCGATGGTGTAGAAAGAACAACATTAGAGGATGAAGTAATTGCTCCGGTTGAGGAAGCTGAAGAAGTTAGCGAAGAAGTTATTGAAGAGTTAAAAGAAGTGGTTGAGGCCGCTAATCCAGAACACGAATAAATAGAATAAAAGAAAGTCAGACCATTGATTCAACAGTCTGACTTTCTTTTATTATTGTTGTATTAATTAAGAATGTTTTTTACTCGTCCTACAAGGTTGTTTTCTTCGAGCATGACTTTAATGCCATGCGGATGATGGGGCGCGTTGGTTAAAATTCTTTTAACGTGGCCACGTGTGAGTGTTCCAGAACGTTGATCTTTTTTTAAAACGATTTCGACCTTTTGTCCAATTTGGATATCGGAGCGTTTTGTACCGTTCATGCTTAGTAACCCCCTGGCTGATTAGCCAATAATTTTCAATTCTTTTGATGTTTTGGTAAACGATTGGCTACCATTTTTTGTTACATAAACACAGTCTTCGATTCGAACGCCAACTTGGTTAGGTAAATAAATTCCAGGTTCAATTGAGAAACACATACCTTCTTCGAGGACTAAATCATTGCCAGCTACAATTGAAGGATATTCATGGACGCTAGTGCCAATTCCGTGTCCAAGGCGGTGGTTAAAGTAAGGACCGTAACCAGCATCGTCAATGACCTTTCTAGCAACTGCATCAAGTTCCCCAGCAGTTATTCCAGGTTTTACAGTATCTTGAGCAGTTAATTGGGCTTCAAGAACAATTTGGTAGATTTCCTTTTGAAAGTCGCTAGGGGTTTGGTAAGCGACTGTTCGTGTTGCATCACTGCAATAACCGTTCCAAACGACACCTAGATCAAATAAAACAAGTTGATTTTCTTGGATGATTGTATTTCCAGGATTACCATGAGGATCAGCCGCGCGAGAACCGGTTAAAACCATCGTATCAAAGGACATTTTTGATACCCCTTTTTTCTTTAGTTCATATTCAATTTGCGCGACGATTTCTTGCTCGGTAACGCCTGGCCCAATTGTTGAAAAACCAATTTCAAAGGCAATATCTGCCCAAGAACCAGCTTCAATCAGTCCTTGAATCTCGCTGTCTGTTTTAATGAGTTGCATGTTTTGGATGACTGACGTAATATCAGCCTTAAAATGCGTTTGTTCAAAATAACTTGCTAACAATTCAAAACGGTCTAAGGATAAAGCATTTTTTTCTAGGGCGAAATTTTTAGGTTCTCCATAACGAGTAATGATCTCTTGATGGATGACTTTCCAAGGATTTTCAGTGTCTAGATAGCCAACAACATCATAAGCCCAAGCACTTTTGGCAGCTGCTTCGACTTCTAGTGCGGGTGCGAAGAGGAATGGGTCTTTTTCAAGGGCGATAAATAATGCGAGTACGCGCTCATGGGGATCACTTTCGTAACCAGTAAAATAGGCAATCGATTGTGGCTGACTAATATAGGCTAATTCGATATTTTCTTTTTCCATCCACTTTTTTAAATCATTGATTTTTTCAATATTCATTAAAAGTAACCTTCTTTCTTGAGGTAAAGCTCTTTATTAATAGTACCATGAACAAAAATGAGTAGCTAGATTGAATTTTCATGAAAACAGAGATAAAACGGTTGCAAATGCCTTTAAAGTTTGATATTCTAACTAAGAAATGTAAATCAAATTTTCTGAAAATGAAAAAATTAAAGGAGAAATACGATGGATAAACAAACGATTACAATTTATGACGTTGCCCGTGAAGCAAATGTATCTATGGCAACAGTTTCGCGTGTAGTGAATGGTAATCCAAACGTTAAACCTGCAACACGCAAAAAAGTGTTAGAAGTGATTGATCGTTTAGATTACAGACCAAATGCTGTCGCACGTGGTCTAGCAAGTAAAAAGACAACAACAGTGGGGGTAATTATTCCCGATGTTAGTAATATGTTCTTTTCTTCGCTAGCACGAGGCATTGATGATGTGGCTACGATGTATAAATATAATATTATTTTAGCAAACTCCGATGGTGATAGCCAAAAAGAAGTCAACGTATTAAACAACTTGCTTGCAAAACAAGTTGATGGTGTAATTTTCATGGGTCATCGTATTACTGATGAAGTTCGTGCAGAATTCTCTCGCTCGAAAACACCGGTTGTTTTAGCTGGTTCAATTGATCCAGACCAACAAGTTGGTAGTGTGAACATTGACTATAAATCAGCTGCAAAAGACTCGGTAAATTTATTAGCTAAAAATGGCAATCAAAAAATTGCTTTCATTAGCGGAGCATTAATTGATGCCATTAATGGCCAAAACCGCTTGGGTGGCTACAAAGAAGCATTAACAGAAAATAAATTGACGTATACTGAAGGTCTTGTTTTTGAGTCGCCATACTCCTTTAAAGATGGTTATGAACTAGTTGATCGTTTATTAAATAGTGGCGCGACAGCAGCATATGTAACAGATGATGAATTAGCTATCGGAATTTTAGATGGTTTAATCGATAAAGGTATTAAAGTTCCAGAAGATTTTGAGATTATCACAAGTAACAATTCATTATTAACCCAAGTTGCTCGTCCAAAATTATCATCAGTGACTCAACCATTGTATGATATTGGTGCAGTTTCAATGCGTTTGTTAACAAAATTAATGAATAAAGAAGAAGTTGAAGAAAAAACAATTACTTTACCGTATGGTATCGCTCAACGCAATTCAACAAAATAATTTCAAAAAAAAACAACTTGGAGGAATCATCCAAGTTGTTTTTTTCTTTAAGATAAGCTAGGGCGTTTCTTGCTCATCTTCTTTATCTTCAGGTTTCGTCTCTTCTTTTTCGTTTTCTTTTTCTTCCTCTTTTTTATCGTCTTTGTTTTCTTCTTTTTTCGGCGTTTCTGGTTTTGGCTTAGGTTTCGGTTTAGGAACAACTTTACGCCAGTAATCAGCGTAGTTAGCATCTGTACCACCAATTCCAAAACGGAAACTTAAATCAGCTGGACCATTTTTAGCCCAATAAGAAGTAACGGTTTCACTAGGGGAATTAAATGTAATATTATCAATGGTCATCGTTCCACCTGGTTTGACTCCAGTAAATTTAGAAACAGTATCTTGACGAACGCTAGGATCGATCTTAAAGCTTTGACCTGCACCCATAATATCTGGTTTCGCTTGATAAATCGCATTGGCTAAGTAAGCCATATAAGTCGCGGTTCGTTGTCCAGCTCCTTCATCAGAGGGTTTGCTGTCTTCACGACCAGACCAGCTACTTAACGTAATGGTCGGGGTAGAAGCGACGAGCCAAGAGTCAACGTTAAAATCGGTTGTTCCGGTTTTGCCAATCCAATCTAAATTTCCTAGATTCCAATCAAGGTTACTTAATTGACTGGTAAAATTCGTCGTTAACCCACGATTTAATGCAGTCCGTAATAAATCAGTTGTAATAGAAGCTGCAGTTTTTGAAAAGACTTTAACAGGCTGGGCTTCATGTTGGTAATATGCTTTACCTTCAGAATCGACAATCGATTCAATGACGTAGCCTTCGTGATAGACACCATTATTGGCAATCGTTTGGAAGCCATTGGTTTGTTGTAAAGTGGTAACTTCAGCAACACCTAAAGGAGCCGATTCATATTGCCATGTTGATACATTTGGATAATTCATTTTTGATAAATATTGGTCATATACAGCAGAGGGAGAACCCATGAAATCCCAAAGCGCTTGATAAATATGATAAGCTGGAATGTTATCAGATTGATCGAGTGCTTCACGAACTGTCCGGAACGTTTTTGAACCAGTATTTATTGCGTTTACGATTGGTTTTCCAGCATCTGCGCCATTTTTCCAATTGGTTGGGTAGTCAGAAACACGTGTCTCAGAACCGATAATGCCTTGATCAATAGCCGGAGCGTAAACTAAAGCGGGTTTAATCGCAGAACCAGCTTGACGATGGGAACTAAAAGCATGGTTATAAGGGTTATTTTTGTATTCACGACCGCCGACAAAGCCAATAACTTTCCCAGTTTTGTTATCCATTAGGACGTTTCCGACTTCGATTCTTGCACCAGACCAATTATCTAGATAAGAACCATAGTCGGCCACAGCTTTTTGCATTGCATTGTAAACAGTTTTATCAATCGTTGATTTGATTATATAACCGCCATTGGCCAATTTAGTAAGGGCTTTGTCCATATAAAGTAAATTTGTTTCTTCTTCGGCAAATTTTTCAGCGGTTATCTTATCCTCATCAGCTAGTTTTTTTGCAACAATTTTAGAAGCCTCAGCCATAATTGCTTGGTAGAGATAGTCTTGTGTATTTTTAGTGGCAGATTCTTGTTTTCTAAAATCAGCTACTAGGTCATAGGCAAGTGCCTCTTCGTATTCTTTTTTAGAAATATCATGATTACGATACATACTAAAAAGGATAAAATCTTTTCGTTTTAAGCCATATGATAGGTCAGATTCTTCTTTTAATGCTCCGGTATTTGTAAAAGGACTGTAAACAATGGGACTCTGTGGTAATCCCGCAATAAAGGCCGCTTGCGGTAAATTCACTTTATCGGGTTGCAATCCAAAGATACCTAAAGTGGCTTCTTTGACACCAGCAATATTTTGCCCACGGTTATTACGCCCGAAAGGAGAGACATTTAGATACATCGTAATAATCTCTTCTTTAGAAAAATGTTTTTCAATTTCAGTTGCCAAAATTAATTCATTGGCTTTTCGTTCAAAAGTGGTTTCGTTTGTTAAGATTTGTTGTTTAACAAGTTGTTGCGTTAGGGTTGAACCACCACTACTCCCAAAACCCGTTACCTCAGAAGCAAGCGCCCGTAAAACTGCTTTTGGCACAATACCATTATGCTCATAGAAATATTCATCTTCGGTTGCTACGATGGCTGTCATGATTAGTGGTGAAATTTCTTCATGCTTCACATTGGTTCGTAATAAATCGGATTGAATTGTTGAAACAAGACTATTATCAGCATAAACGATTTTCGATGTTTGTGTTAAATCGCCTAAATCTTGTTGAAATTCTTTTTTATTAGGTAGCTTAATATCTTCAACGAGATAGGTGAAATATCCAATACCAATTCCAGCGCCTAATGCACCCGCAAATAATAGTAAAGACACACCGACTAGAAGAACAGAGTAAACGACCCGGAGTCCAACGTTTAAATAAAACCATCCAGGGGAAGAACTTTTGAATTTTTTTGTTGGTTTCGGCAAATTTGTCACCTCAGTTTTTAAAATTTGAATCCCTACTATTATAACAAAAAATAAATCGAATAGATATAATTGTGCCAAATTTACGAAAGAGCCTTTTCTTTCAAGATGTTTTCAGTTACTATTATCAATGAACATCAATTGTTGGGAGGAAAAAAAATGCAATCAGGTTTTTTTCAAGAATTAAAAGATCGTGGACTGATTCATCAAACAACCGATGAAGTCGCACTAGAGAAACAATTAAATGACGAGTCAGTTAAACTGTATGTGGGATTTGATCCGACAGCCGATAGTTTACACATAGGACATTTATTACCCGTTTTAATGTTACGTCGTTTTCAACAAAATGGTCATGTGCCAATTGCCTTGGTCGGCGGTGGAACAGGAATGATTGGAGATCCATCATTCAAAGATCAAGAGCGTCAGTTAAATACATTGGATACAGTAAAAAACTGGTCTGAAAGTATTAAAAATCAATTGTCACGTTTTATTGATTTTGATGATGCACAAAATCCGGCTATTATTGCTAATAACTACGATTGGTTAGGTAGTACGCTTTTAATCGATTTTTTACGTGATGTCGGAAAAAACTTTACTATTAACTATATGATGAGTAAAGAAAGTGTCAAACGTCGAATTGAGTCTGGTATTTCATATACAGAATTTGCTTATCAATTACTACAAGCTTATGATTTTGTAAAATTATACGAAGCACATGGTTGTTTACTACAACTTGGCGGAAGCGATCAGTGGGGGAATATTACTTCAGGAATCGAATTGTTACGTCGTGAAAAAGAAGTTCAAGGTTTTGGCTTAACAATGCCTTTAATTACAAAAGCTGACGGTACCAAATTCGGTAAAACAGAAGGAAATGCGGTTTGGTTAGATGCAACGAAAACGACACCATACGAATTCTACCAATTCTGGATTAACACTGATGATCGTGATGCCATTAAATTCTTGAAATATTTTACTTTCTTATCTTTAGATGAGATTGCAGCGATTGAAGCAGAATTTATTGCAGCACCAGAAAAACGTGTGGCTCAAAAAGCATTAGCTCAAGAAGTAACAACACTTGTCCATGGTAGCGAAGCTTACGAACAAGCTTTACGTATTTCAGAAGCACTATTTAGTGGTGAAATCAAAGGCTTGTCTGGCGAAGAAATCAAGCAAGGATTTAAAGGGGTCCCAACGTACACGTTTCAAGCAGACGATTCGTTAAATCTAGTTGAAGTCTTGATTAGCGCAAAAGTTGTAACATCAAAACGCCAAGCGCGCGAAGATATTCAAAATGGGGCCATTTATATTAATGGTGAACGTGTTCAAGATTTGGCATATGAGATTAGCGACAGTGATAAAATCGATGGACACTCTACAGTGATTCGTCGCGGTAAGAAAAAATATTACTTATTACAGTTTTAATTAAAAAGTGGAATTAATAAAAGTTGAGGCACTGTCACCAAGACATTGCCTCTCTTTCACTTAGAGGATGAAAAAAGAGGAAGAGGAAATTTATGTCAGCAATTATTTGGCAGTCTGTTAGTTTATTTTTTATGATTTTTTTAGGTTTTATAATGAAACGAATTGGATTTTTAACCAAATCGGATGGTACGATGATTGCACAAATCATTATGAATGTCACGTTGCCAGCGGTGATTATTGTCAATTTTGCTACAATCACGATTGAAAAAACGTTGCTCTTATTTACGATTGGGGGTTTTTTGTGGTTTGTGTTGCAATTAACGATTGCTTTTTGCTACACGCGTCATCGTGAGCGAACATCAAAAGTTTTATTTTTATTTGGGACATCCGGGTTTAATATTGGCAATTTCACGTTACCTTTTGTTCAAAGTGTCGCTCCATTAGGTATTCCGCTCGTTTCAATGTTTGATGTCGGAAATAATTTGCTTTTATCAGGAGCAAATAAAATTATTGTCGACCGAATGATTGGGGATTCAAAAAAAATTAAAATTAAAAGCAGTTTGATTAAATTGGCCAAATCAGTACCATTTATGAGCTACTTAATTATGTTTATTATTCGCTATTTTGAATGGAGCTTGCCGGAATTTGTTTTAACTTTAGCTCAACCAGCGGCTGCTTCCAACGTTTTTTTATCGATGTTTATGATTGGTTTATATTTAGAGTTTCGTTTACCAAAGGATTCTATTAAGGAAGTCGTTGAAGTATTATTATTACGTTACGGATTAGGAGCGATAATGATCACATTAATTGCTTTTTCTCCACTTGATAATTTAACAAAATCAATGCTCAGTTTACTGGCATTAACACCGATTCCATTGTTTAGTATTATGTTGGCGGTTGTTTCAGGTGTGAAAGAAGAGGTCTTGGGTTTTGCTGCTTCAATCAGTTTTTTAGTCAGTTTGCCTTTGATGACTTTAGTTTTACTTATTTTCCATTGATAAGACAAGCAAAAGAATTGTTATTTTTGTAGCAATCCTTCATACTCAGAATTAGTATTATTTTTAGGAGGAAAATAGATGTTAATTGGATCACACGTATCGATGAGTGGGAAAAAAATGTTGTTAGGAGCGGCCGAAGAAGCGGCTAGCTATCAAGCGACTACTTTTATGATTTATACAGGAGCACCGCAAAATACGCGTCGCAAGGCTGTGGAAGAAATGAATATTGAAGCCGGTCTTGAATTTATGAAAGCCCACGGCATGAGTAATATGGTCGTTCATGCACCTTATATTATTAATTTAGGCAATACAATTAAACCAGAGAATTTTGGTTTTGCAACACAATTTTTAAGAGAAGAAATTATGCGTGCACAAGCACTTGGTGCGACACAAATCACAATGCATCCAGGTGCGCACGTTGGAGCAGGA
>DXBN01000068.1 GCA_019116505.1 Candidatus Enterococcus avicola
GACGACGCACAAGCGCTTTTAGCAATTAAAGGTTGGGCAGCGATTAACTTCTTCGCATTAGCGGTGATCTTAGCACAAATTCCAGTCACAAGTCTGTTTGGCAGATATCCATTCAGTAAACACGCAAAAGATGATTGGGCTGTTAGCTTTGGAACAGTATTCTTTGGATTATTTTTAGCTTTACTTGTTTGGATCTTCTTTATTGTTCCAAGTTTCTTCTCGCTACAAGTCGATGGTGTCGCAATTACAAGTCAACCATTTGGTGATTGGAATACCGCGCTTGCTTGGTGTCAGTTGTTTATTTTCTTCTTCTTATTCCCTGCAGAAGGTGGCGAAGGTTACCCGCAAAAATGGATTACAACGAAACAACCTTGGTCAGGTTTCGTAGGACTAGCGATTTCTTTAGCTGGTGCATCAATCATGTTACCAATTTTAAGAAATGTCTTAACGCCATTAGCAGAATCTACTGGTATCGTACCAGATTTAGCCGTTGCTTCATTTGTTTTAACGATTATTAACGTCATGTTAGCATGGCACCATCATTTTGATGATTATCCAAATCAAGCCCTTATGCCATCTGCTTTAAAACGTATTGCTGTTCAATTTAGCGCAGTAATCATTGTTGGTTCTGTTTTAGGTGTTCTTTGGATTAAATACTTACACATTTGGCCGTTTGGTGCGAACGATCTAGGCTTAGGTTATCCTGTATTAGGAATCCTAGGTGGTCAATTCGTTTACATGATGCCAATGTTATTTATGAATACGTTCTTTGACAAATGGCCAATGGCTAAAAGTGTGAAAGAATAATAAAAAAATCAATCGCATTCACTGTATTTAAGGTGAATGTGATTTTTTTTGCATTTTTATTGACAAAAAGGCGCTCCTCTCTGAAAAGATGAGAGTCTTAAAATAAAACATAAGGACTGCCCTTTATATATAGTATGTATATTTGTATTTCAAGAAATTTACAAAAAAATTTTCAATTTACCGTTCATTTACAATAAATTGAATCAAACTCAATATTGCTCTATTAGAGTGGTGATAGAAGAAAGGTGGGAATACAATGACTCAGATAACTGCACATTCAGGCAGTGATGGAACAGCGGATAATTGTTTATCATTTATTCAATTTTTTCTCGATAAACCAATCGATGCCTTAGAGGTTGATATTCGTAAAAATCATTTAGGTGAACTGGTATTAAACCATGATGCCTTAGAGTTACGAGAGTATCCAAGTTTAAAAGAGGCGTTTTTATTATTAAAAGGTTCAAAAATTTTATTGAATTGTGATCTCAAAGAATCCAATTTGGAGACAGAAGTCGAGCAATTAGCCCGAACCTGTGATTACTGGGAGTTTGTTCAGCTTAGTGGCGCGGTTTCAATGGCATTCGTGCAACGATGGCCGGAAAAAGTCTTAGTCAATATTGAAAATACGAATCCAGTCTTTTTACTCGAGGATTGGTATGAATCCGATGTTTTTGAAGCATTGAGCTTTTTGGCGAATCAAGGTGCTAAAGTGATAAATATCCATTATAAGCAGTTAACTAGCAACATTTATCAAAAAGGACGCCGTTTGGGACTGAACTTTTCTGTATGGACAGTCAATGATTTGGATAAGATTCAAGCGTTTCAAGAACAAGGGGTTTACAATATCACGACGCGCTCGGCGTGGGTTTATTTACAATTGAAGGAGGATCAACATGAAGTACTTAAATCCGAAACGATTGTATCATAGTTTTGGTAAAAAATATTTTTTTGAAACAGTTTTTTTTGCCGTTTTTTTGTTGTTCTTTTACGGGCCGCTAGTGAATACATTTATGTTGGCTTTTGCGGAACAATACCAAGTGCCAAATGTTTTACCGACAAAGTTTGGCCTTCAATGGTGGGTTTATATTTTTGAACAAGACAATTTGATTCAATCAATGGTCAATTCCTTTTTAATTGCTTTATTAGCGACAACGTTATCGATGCTTGTCTGTATTCCAGCCGCTTATGCCTTAGCACGTTATGAATTTAAGGGA
Source organism: Candidatus Enterococcus avicola (assembly GCA_019116505.1). Lineage (GTDB taxonomy): Bacteria > Bacillota > Bacilli > Lactobacillales > Enterococcaceae > Enterococcus_I > Enterococcus_I eurekensis. Next base: position 2,022 of record DXBN01000068.1, read on the forward strand.
AAAAGTTTTTTCATGTTCTCGTTTCTCTTATCAAATGCCTTCCCAAAAATTGGCTTATACACAGCGCTTGGTATTTTATTTTATAAATTTAATTTGATGGGGACACTTGTTGGCGTTATTATTGTTCACATTCTAAATACAATGATTTTTATGATTTGGATTCCTTCAAGTTCGTTTCAAAAAATTCATGTTCAGCAAGAAGAAGCGGCACGTGATGTGGGTGCAGGCCCGTTTCGGACTTTTTTCAAGATTACTCTACCAGCAGCAGTACCAGGGATTGCGGTCTCTGCGATGTACACGTTTTTAGGTTCGTTAGAAGAAGCCCAAGGAACCTTGTTGGTTGGTTTTCCTGAAATTAAAACAATGGCGACGTCGATGTATGGTGTGATTTTAGACTACCCACCAATGGCTGGTGCGGTATTTTCATTAATCTTAATTATTCCAACGATTATTTTATTACTACTTTGCCGTAAAATTTTCGGTAAAGATTTATTTTCAGGTGGTATCTCACTATAAAAGGAGTTAGAAAACTAGTGGAAGAATTTAAAGTACGTATCAAGAACATCTCAAAAGTTTATGACAATGGTGATGGGATTCAAAAGATTGATTTAAATATTCGTTCGGGTGAAATTTTAACTTTATTAGGTCCTTCTGGTTGCGGAAAAAGTACGATTTTACGTTGCCTAGGCGGCTTTCAGCCGATTGATTCTGGTGAAATCTGGATTGATGACAAAAATGTAACGGATCTTCCAGCTGAAAAACGTCCAACGAGTATGGTCTTTCAAGGCTACAACTTGTGGAGCCATATGACAGTTTATGAAAATTTAGCATTTGGTTTGAAACTACGTAAGTTCTCTAAAAGTGAAATCAAACAAAAAATAACCGATATGTTGGCATTACTTAAATTATCCGATACAGAAAAAAAATACCCGAATCAATTATCGGGTGGTCAACAGCAACGAATTGCCATTGGACGTTCGCTATTGTTGGAACCAGCTGTCTTATTACTGGATGAGCCCTATTCAGCCCTTGACGCGAAGATTCGTCAGCAAATGCGCGAAGAACTGAAACGAATACAAGCGGAAACAAAAGTCACGGTCGTTTTTGTGACCCACGATCAAGAAGAAGCGATGTCTTTATCGGATCGGATTGTGGTAATGGAAAAAGGTAAGATTGCTCAAATTGGTACGCCTTCTGAGATTTATGACAACCCGATCAACCGCTATACGGCTTCGTTTATTGGTGAGATGAATTTCTTACCATTAGAAACCGAGCAACTTCAGGCGTTTCGACCAGAAGACGTCTCGTTATCTGAGACAACCGGGGAACATTCAGGTGTGGTGTCGGATATTATGAATGCGGGGCATTATTCGGTCGTTTATTTATTACATAAAGAACAACCGATTAAATTGTATCTCAGTAAAGAGCAAGCCAAACAGTATCAAAAGCAACAAGTTCTCTACTTTACGATTAATAAATTCAAGGTCTATTAGGAGGAAAACAATGAAAACTTGGAAAAAATGGGCAGTACTAGGCATAGTAACGACAATATCTACAGGTATTTTAGCCGGATGTGCATCAAGTGGTAACGCGTCTGAAGAGCATCAAAAAACCGTCACGCTTTGGGCAGGTGGTTCGGATAATGTTAAAGTCGGGATGGAGAAGATTGTTGAAGCGTTCAATCAAAGTGAAGCAGGTAAAGAACATCAATTAAAATTGGAATTTATTATGTCCGGCGCTGGCGCTCAGACGGTTAGTGATCGTATTATTGCAGCGAAAAAAGCGGGGGAAACAAAGACGAACTATGACTTAATTTTAACTTCGGATGCGGAATACGGTGCGTATATTCAAGAAGGTGGTTCGGATTTATTTACTCCTTATAATGCCGAGAAAATTCCGAATTTAGCTAATGTTCAAACGGAAATTTCAACAGGCAAAGGCACACTTGTTCCTTATCGCGGAACAACCGTTGTCTTAGCTTATAATTCTGAAAATGTCCCGAATCCACCACAAACAGCCGATGAGTTATACACTTGGATTAAAAACAATCCAGGACGATTTTCTTATAACACACCTGGATCGGGTGGCGCGGGTGGTTCCTTTGTTCAAACGGCAATTTATAATTTCTTACCAGAAGAAGCGATGAATTCTAGTGATGAAAAATGGAAGAACGAGTGGGAGCAAGGCTTTGATTTATTAGCTGATCTGCACGATTCAATGTATCAAACAGGTGGAAAAGTCATTTATCCGAATAAAAACCAAGGGACGTTGGATTTACTCATTAATGGCGAAGTCGACATGATTCCGACTTGGGCAGATATGATGATTACGAATTTATCGAATGGCATGTTGCCAGAAACGGTCAAAATGACACAAATTGATCCTGGATTTACCGGTAATGTGGATGGATTAGTGATGCCAAGCATCGGTTCGAACCAAGAAGGTGCACAAGCAGTCATGAATTTTATGCTGAGTGAAGAGGCACAGCAAATTTTATTAGACAGTATGGCAGCAATTCCAGTCATTGATAGTACCAACATTACGTCAGAAAAATCCCAATATCTGGCTGAATTAAATGTTGAAAATTTCCGTACCAGTAGTTTAGGAAGCTTAGGCAATGAGTTAAATGAAGTATGGGATCAAAAGATTGGAACGTTGTCTAAATGATGCAAAAAGAAGCGATGATTCAAAAGTCGACCATTGAACTGCCAATCAAATCACAGACAAGCGAGCTGAAAAAAGTTAAAAACGTCAAAAAAATGCTCGTACCTTATCTCTTGTTGTTCCCGGCGTTTAGTATTGTAATGTTATTTATTGTCTATCCAATAGTAACAACGGTCATTCGAAGCTTTCAAGACGGCCAGACCAAGGCTTTTACCTTGGCTAATTATCAGTACTTTTTGACCGATCCGATTCAACAAACCAATCTAATGTACACGTTGAAAATCGTGATTATTACGGTCGTCCTATCCTTATTTTTTGGTTATATTTTAGCCCTATACATTCGTTTTAGCACGTCGAAAATCAGTAAAATTGTTAGTAGCTTGAATTTACTTCCCCGTTTTATACCTGGCTTAGTCGCGGTTTATTCGGTGATTATGGTCATTCGCGATTCAGGTGTCGTCAATCGCGTCAGTAAGCTTTTCGGGATGGATATTAAGTTGGGATGGATGTTTAATGAAACAGGTATTATTATCATGAATTTATGGTTTAATATTCCCTTTGTTTCACTCTTGATTTTAGCAAGTTTATCCGCAATCCAACGTTCATCGATTGAGGCAGCGAAAGATATTGGTGCAAATCCGTGGGTGATTTTCCAAAAAATTATTTTTCCTGTGACTAAAAAAGAAATTTTAGTAGCGATGACCTTTGTATTTATGGGCAATGTGGGTTCCTTTACAACCCCATTTTTAATGGGAGGAAACCATCCAAAGATGTTAGGTATTTCTTTATACGATCAATTTAATAGTTATATGGATTATGAAAGGACAGCAGCCTTATCGGTTATTATGTTTTTAATTTGTTCTTTTTCCGCCGGCTTTTATATTGTGAGTAATATGAAAAAGAAATATTAAATAATCAGACAGGCTCGCTAGAATCTTTGGATTTATAGTGAGCCTGTATTTTTTAGGAGGAATATTTAAAAGATGAGTGCGCAAGAAGAAGTACTTTTTCAACAGACCCTGATGTTAACAGAATTAGATAATCAACAACATAAAAAAATAAAGATCTTTCTTGACCAAGACTATGAAGCTCTGCATATAGCCTTCTCCTATAACCCACAAGAGGTGCCAAAAGAATTGGCCCTTCGTGTGATTGAAGAGACATTACCCCAATATGATTGGGAGAAAAATTTACAAGCGATGGATTTTTTGCCATTGCAAAATTTGGTTACCATGTCATTAGCTTACGAAGGCGAGTACCTCGGATGCCGGCATAATAAAGAAACACAACAAGAGATTCTTATTTCTGAAAAAGAAAGTTCATGGGGCTTTATTCCCCAAAAAGTTTCTAGTGGCCAATGGGAAATCCAGTTGAATTTGCACTGCGTACAATCGGAAGTCACAGTAGAGTTAATGGTTAAAGGAGTGTTGTCAAAGTGAACTATTATTTAGCCGAGTTGCATTCGCATACACGTCATAGTGACGGGGACTTTTCAACAGCAGAACTGCTAGAACAAGCCCATGCCTTTGGTTACGATATTTTAGCCATTACCGATCATAATACGATGGCGCCAGTTCGAGAATTTGAGTCGCTAGAAACGGGAGATTTACTTGTTTTACCAGGTATGGAGTGGACGACTTTTTTTGGGCATTTACTAGTGATTGGGGCGAATCGTGTCGTTGATTGGCGTAAAGCAACAATCGAAACCATTGATGAGTCGTTAATTGAAGTCAAAGAGGCACAAGGCCTTGCAGGGATTGCCCATCCTTTCTCGATTGGAAGCCCAATCTGTACCGGATGCCATTGGGATTATCATGTCAATGACTATCATTTAGTTGATTTTATTGAGGTGTGGAATCGATTAAACCCAGATGACGATTATCGTAGTCAATTGGCCTATGAGATGTGGGTCGATTTACTCAATCAAGGCTATCGCATTTCATGTAGTGCTGGGCGTGATTGGCATCGTGAAGAAGCAGCTAAAGACAATACCGCCTTAACCTATATCGGTGCTAGGGAAAAGACGACACAGGCGATTTTAGCCAGTTTGAAAGAGGGAAATTATTATATATCTTTGGGACCTAAAATGACACTTCACTTACAACAAAATGGGCAGGTCTATTACATGGGGCAAGAACTTTTACCAGGAAAAGCTCAACTAGAGATAACGGTGGACGCAACAACACAAGCGAAATTAAAAACGTTTAACTTTAATCCAACGACGGTTGTTTTATGGCAAAACAATCAAATTATCGGCTGTGAAGAAATGGTTATAGGAGAAGCTATTCACCTACCTGTCGAACTGGAAAGTGGTTATTTTAGAATCGAAGTATTTGGAACGGGTAAGGGAAAAACCGACAAACGATTGATGATAGGGAATCCTTTTTATATTGCTTAAGAGTATTGAAATTTTAAGATAAATTAACAGAAATATTTAAATAATGAGCTGATCTGCAAAAGTTAGATTTTTAAATCTAACTTTTTTTGGTTACTACGTGACTGTTTTTTGTACTTTATTTTAGCTAGTTTTATCATCATAAATCATTAATGTTTGGTTTTTGTGTCACAATAATTCGGTGGATGAATCCTTGATTGATTCTTGCCGATAGTCACTTTCTTTTTGATTAAAAAAGTTTCATAAATCAATAAAATCTCTTATATAGAACGTGCAAGCGTTTTATTCCCATTCCTATCAAGAAATGTTAAAATGAATGGGAATAAAATGTAATTAGTTATTTTAAGGAGGTTATCGCGTGAAAAAATTAATTGGTGTCGATATCGGTGGGACTAAAGTCGCGGTGGGTTTAATTAGCCCCAATGGTGAAGTTTTGGAAGAGTTGATTGTGCCTAGCGATGGTACGAATCGAGAAAAGATGTTTGAAATTGTAGTAGCGGCGATTCAATCTCTGTGAGAAAAGACGAATCTGACGGCGGAAGAAATAGCCCTAGGTGTCGGTGTTCCAGGAATTGTTGACAGTAAAAATGGTATTGCCGTTTTTCAAAATAATTTAAATTGGGAAAATTTTCCGATTCGTGAACGATTACAAGCCACATTCCCAGGGGTTGAAACGATTCGAATGGATAATGATGTGGTCCATGCTGGTTTTGCAGAATGGAAGGCATCTGGTCTGTCGAATGAAGAATCTCTTGTTTTTCTAACGATTTCAACCGGGATTGCGAGTCCAATTTTTGAAGGCGGTGTACCAATTCGTGGGCGTGGATTAGCGGGGAAACTGGGATTGGTTCCTGTAAGAACACAAGATCGGACGAAAACTGAGCGTTTGGAATTTGTTGCGAGTGGTTCAGCACTACAAGAAAAAGCCCGAGTACGTTACGGAGATGCAACGATGACAACGGCCTTACTTTTTGAAAATTATGAGAAAAAAGAAGAACAAGCAGTGGCAATCATCGATGATTTTTTTAGATTCTTTAACGCATGGGATTTATGTGATTGTTTCACTGGTTAATCCGACTCAAATTGTCTTAGGAGGCAGTGTGATGATGTTGAATCCGCATTTATTACCGTTACTAAAAGAACGTCTCAGCCAAGAAATGTTACCGGTACAACAAGAAAGTGTCGCTTCGCTTGTTTTAAGTAAATATGAAAATAATGCGAGTTTGGTAGGTGCCGGTTTATCTGCCCTATAAAATAAAAAAACAGAGAAATTTTTCTCTGTTTTTTTGTCTTTTTAATTGTTTATGTTTCTTGAATGGGAATGGTTGAATTTTGGAATTTGACAGGATCAATTGGCCGATTTTCATCCATTAAAGCCGCAACTTCTTTGCGCTTTTCAGCGTTATTTGCAAAAAGAATTGCTAATGGGCGTTGTTTTTCATCGAGATAGGCGATGCTAAATTCACGTTCGTCTAATGAGCCGCGAATGACTGCCTGTTCCCAAGACATGGCATGGCCTAAGTATTCAAATGTTTGATCGTATTCATCTGTCCAAAAGTATGGCCGAACAGCATAAGGTTCACTTTCAGGATTAATAATATTGCGAGCGACATAGCGACCATGGGCGCGTGCGTGCTCCCAATGCTCGACATGAATGAGTTCACCGTGGTAAGGCCAAACCGTACAGTCACCAGCCGCATAAACATCTGGTAGCGAGGTTTGACCGTATTCATTGACGACAAAACCACGTTGGACTTCAAGTTCAGGGTGACTGATGGACGTATTTGGAACGACGCCAATTCCAATAATAACCATTTGGCAAGCAATGGTTTTACCACTAGCTGTAATGGCAGCTTTTACGTTTCCGTCCGCATCTTTTTCAAATTCAGTCACGTCCTCAGCAGTTAAAATGTTCACGTCTCTTGCACGATGCATATTTGTAAAATAATGCGAGGCATCGGTACCGATAATTCGGCCAAGTGGGTATTCGGCATGTTCGATAACCGTCACGTTTAATCCCACTTGAGCAAAAGTTGACGCCATTTCTAAACCAATAAATCCAGCACCGACAATGACAACGTCTTTGGTTTTTTTATCCCATTGTTTAATTTTAGAAGCGTCTTTAATATCGCGTAAATAGAAAATTCCTGCGGCATCGACACCTGGAGCATCAAGAATGCGTAAAGTTGAACCAATTGCTAAAACTAATTGATCGTAGGGAATTTCTTCTTTGTTCGCTGTTTGAATTCGATGTTCTTCCGGAAGAATCGCGACGATTTCGGTCGCTAATTTTAGTGTAATGTTTTGATTGTGATAAAAGGACTCATCTTGAAAAACAGGAGGGAGTAAATGATCTTGTGCAAGCATCCAGTCTTTTGACAAAGGTTTGAGGTCGTAAGGGAGACTTGTTTGTTTACTAATCAATGTAATTTTTTCCTCGTAACCTTTTGCCCGTAATTCTTTTGCAACATTATAACCAGCAACTGAGGCGCCAACTATGACAACACCATGGGCCATTTT
>DXBN01000069.1 GCA_019116505.1 Candidatus Enterococcus avicola
GGCGTTACTGCTTTGACTAATTTTTCAAATCTCTGATAATTTTTCATAGAGTAACTCGTTTGATTTTTAGCGTACCACGTATCGACAGCTGCCTTCATTTCTACTTGTCGCTTGGCAAAATCAACTACTAAAGTTGTTTCTTGTGCCATTTTTGAAGCTTGGGGATTGAGGTCAATCGCCTTTTGAACAGCATCAATTTGTAGTAATGTGACACCCTCTTTTACTTCGGCTTCTTGATTCAATCCCTCTTGATTTAAAATCGACTCAACAAACAATGAATCTTGTGATTGACGAATCGCAATTAAATCTTTAAGCATTTGTATATTATCAGCAATTTTTTGCGTTTGAGGCCGCAAAATCAGCTGGTTTTCTTTCGATAATTTTTCTGTTTTAGCTTGCAACCTATCCATCGAATCGGTTAAATCAGTCAATACTTTTTGTGTTTCTGCGATGGTCTGTTGTTCTAATATTTCTTCATTCAACAGTTGAACGACTTGATTCGTTAATTCATCCTGTTCGACAACTAACTGCTCCTTCAAGTTTGATTCTTTCACCGTTTCGGCTACGGTATAAATACTTAATCCAGATATCGCAACGACTACGAATAAAATAAAAATCTTTAGTAACGGACTAATAGTGAGAAAACTTTTCTTTTGCACTTTTATAACCCTTTCTTGAAAATAAACAAACCTTATCCAACATTACAAATGACTTAATGCTTCAATTATTAAATAAACAACTTATCAAGTGAAGCATTTTTAGTTTAATTTGAACTGAAAATTTCTCAAGAATTATCGAATAATTTCCTGAGCCTCTTGTTATTTTATATCGACTATTTTTAACCTATTTTTAAATGATTAGACACAAAAAAAGAATCTTCTCATAATCAAGAAGATTCTTTTTTTAAAATATTTAGCTTATAGTTGATTCTTTAATTGATCAATTCGTGCAATAACTGACGCTTGTTTTTCTAAATAATCTGCTTCTTTCGCACGCTCTTGTGCAACGACTTCATCAGGTGCATTCGAAACAAAACGTTCGTTTGATAGTTTGCCTTGAACACGTTTCACTTCTTGCGTCCATTTAGCTAACTCTTTATTTAAACGTTCGATTTCTTCTTCAATATTAATCAAATCAGCTAACGGTAAATAAATTGTTGCGCCAGTTAAGATGGCTGACATCGCCATTTCTGGTGCTTCAATCGTACTAGAAATCACTAATTCTTCTGGATTACAGAAACGTTCAATGTAGTTTTTGTTTTCTAATAAGAAATGTTCAATCGCTGAATCATGTGTTTGGATTAATAATGTGATTGATTTTGAAAGTGGTGTATTCACTTCTGCACGAATATTACGAACGGAACGGATTAATTCTTTTAGTGTTTCCATTCCTGTTGTTGCTTTTTCATCCAACCATTCTTCATGCACCACTGGGTATTCAGCGACAACTAAAGATTCGCCTTCATGTGGCAATTTACTCCAAATTTCTTCGGTTACAAATGGCATAATTGGATGAAGTAATCGTAAACTTTGATCAAGTACGTGAACTAAAACACTCTTGTTCATTGTTTTTGCCACTTCATTTTCACCGTAAAGTGTTTCTTTACTCATCTCAATATACCAGTCACAAAAATCATCCCAAATGAAGTTATAAAGTTGACGACCAGCTTCACCAAATTCAAAACGTTCAAATAAAGTAGTGACTTTTTCAATTGTTTCATTTAAACGGCTTAAAATCCAACGATCGGCAACTGTTTTTTCGCCTTCTAAACTCAAATCACTTAACTCTAAGTCTTCAATGTTCATTAAAACGAAACGTGAAGCATTCCAAATTTTATTGATAAAGTTCCAAGCAGCATCCATTTTTTCATAACTGAAACGAACGTCTTGACCAGGCGATGAACCATTTGATAAGAACCAACGAAGCGCATCGGCACCATATTGTTCAATCACTTCCATCGGATCAATTCCGTTACCAAGCGATTTACTCATCTTACGGCCTTCTTCATCACGAATTAAACCGTGAATTAACACATTTTCAAATGGACGTTTATCCGTAAACTCCAAACTTTGGAAGATCATACGGCTTACCCAAAAGGCAATAATATCGTATCCTGTTACTAATGTGTTATTCGGGAAGTAACGTTGGTAATCTTCACTTGATTCATCTGGCCAACCCATCGTAGAAAATGGCCATAGCGCTGAACTAAACCAAGTATCTAACACGTCTGGATCTTGCACCCAATTTTCAATATCAGTCGGGGCTTCCATGCTAACATGAACTTCACCGGTTTCTTTATGGTGCCAAGCGGGAATTTGATGTCCCCACCATAATTGACGCGAAATAACCCAATCATGAATATTTTCCATCCAACGTAAAAACGTTTGGTTAAAGCGCGGTGGATAGAAATTTACGGCATCGTCGGTTGCTTGGTTCGCAATCGCTTTTTCAGCTAGTGGTTTCATCTTAACAAACCATTGTGTTGATAAACGTGGCTCAACAACGACACCGGTACGTTCTGAATGGCCCACACTATGAATCATTTTCTCGATTTTATCTAAACGACCGATTGCTTCTAAGTCTTTCACAATCTGTTTACGGGCTGCAAAACGATCCATGCCGGCATAAACGCCTGCTAAATCATTCATTGTTGCGTCATCGTTCATTACATTAACACGAGGTAAATGGTGTCGATTACCAACCTCAAAGTCATTTGGATCATGAGCTGGTGTAATTTTTACAACACCTGTTCCAAATTCCATATCAACATAATCATCTGCAATAACTGGAATTTCTTTATTTACTAACGGTAAAATAACCATCTTACCAATTAAATCTTTATAGCGTTCATCTTCTGGATGCACAGCAACTGCGGTATCGCCTAACATGGTTTCTGGACGAGTTGTCGCAATTTTCACCACACCAGAACCATCTGCTAGTGGGTACGACATATGATAAAACGCGCCTTCAATGTCTTTATGAATCACTTCAATATCAGACAGGGCTGTTTTAGCTTGAGGATCCCAGTTAATGATATATTCACCAC
>DXBN01000070.1 GCA_019116505.1 Candidatus Enterococcus avicola
AATCCGATCAAACGGTTCCAAAATAACGGCTTGTTCCATTAGATCTCTCCTAACTTAATTATTGATTGGTCGATGTTTAAATTTCATTGTTGCTTCTACTGCTTCTTGCCACCCTTGATACAAATTCTCACTAGTACCATTTGGCATTTGTGGTTCAAACGTTTCAGCATTCATATAGACGGTTTTAATTTCATCAAAACTTTGCCAAAAACCAGTTGTTAAACCTGCCAAGAAAGCAGCTCCTAACGCCGTCGTTTCTAAAAACGCTGGCCGTTTTACTTTTGTTTGCAAAATATCCGCCTGAAACTGCATTAAAAAGTCATTTTTAGAAGCCCCACCGTCAGCTTTAAGCAATGCTACTGGGACATTGGCATCGTGAACCATCGTTTTAACCACATCGGCTGTTTGGTAAGCTAAAGACTCAACGGTTGCCCGGATAAAATGAGCCTTATTTGTTCCACGAGTAATTCCAAAAATCGCGCCTCGTGCTTCTTGATCCCAATAAGGTGCACCTAGTCCCGTAAAAGCCGGTACAACGTAGAGGTTATCGCTATCGACTACCGCTTCACAGTAATTTTTCGTTTCTGCAGCATTTTCTATCAATTCCAGACCATCACGCAACCATTGAATAGCAGAGCCCGCCACAAAGATACTGCCTTCTAGCGCATAAGTCACTTCGCCATTCATTTGATAGGCAATCGTTGTAATTAGCCCATTCTCTGAAACAATCGGCTTGTTCCCCGTATTCATTAAGATAAAGGCACCGGTACCGTATGTGTTTTTAATCATCCCGGTTTTCAAGGCACCTTGACCGATTAGTGCCGCTTGTTGGTCACCCGCAATTCCTGCGATTGGAATTGTTTGACCAGAAAATAAATAATCACTCGCATCGGTATAACCAAAAATTTCTGCATTTGAAGCTACTTCAGGCAAAAGACTAGCCGGTAACTCAAATAAATCAAGTAACTCTTGGTCCCAAGTTAAGTCATGAATATTAAATAACATCGTGCGACTGGCATTTGTCATATCGGTCTTGTGAACTTTGCCACCCGTTAAATTCCATAGCAGCCATGTATCAATCGTTCCGAATAAAAGTTCACCTTTTTGAGCTCGCCCTTTGATTTCTGGTTTTTGTTCAAATAACCACTGAATTTTTGTCGCTGAGAAATAGGAATCAATCGGTAATCCAGTTTTAGCTTTGACTAACGCTTCGTGCTCTTGCGCTTTCCAGTGATCTGCCACTTTACTGGATTGTTTCGATTGCCAAACAATCGCATGATATACGGGTTCTCCTGTTACTTTATCCCAAATAACCGTCGTTTCGCGCTGATTCGTAATTCCAATCGCTTGAATTTCTTCTGGATGAATTTTCCCTTCAATTAAAACACCTGCAATCACATTTTGTACTGAATTCCAGATTTCAATTGGATCTTGTTCCACCCAACCTGGTTGAGGGAAAATCTGTGAAATTTCTCTTTGACTTGACGCATATGCATGCCCATCTTGGGTAAAAGCAATCGCTCGGCTACTCGTTGTTCCTTGATCAATTGCTAAAATATATTTTTTCTCCATCAGATACCCTTCCTCCACTCAAATTCTTCTGTAAGGTATATTATAACATACCAAATTACAGCTGCGAGCAAATAAAAAAGAGAAGAAAAATTTTCTTCTCTTTTTTATGTTAGTCTAGTGACACATTATGATAAACCTGTTGAACGTCTTCTAAATCTTCTAAGACATCGATCATTTTTTCGAATTTCACAAGGTCATCGCCTTCTAAAGTCACTTCATTTTGAGGAACCATTTGCATTTCAGCCATGCTAAATTCTGAGATTCCTTTTTCTTTTAATGCGACTTGAATAGCATTAAAATCATCTGGCTCGCCATAAACAATAATTTGACCTTCTTGCGCTTCAACATCTTTTACATCAATTTCTTTTTCCATCAAATATTCTAAAATATCATCGGCATCGTCACCTGGAAAAGCGATTAACGCAGTGTAGTCGAACATGTAAGCAACTGCACCAGAAACACCCATATTTCCGCCGTTTTTACCAAAAGCTGCACGCACATCAGATGCTGTACGATTCACATTGTTCGTTAACGTATCAACAATTACCATTGAACCATTTGGTCCAAAACCTTCATAACGAAGTTCTGAAAATTGTTCATCACTTGAACCTTTTGCTTTATCAATCGCACGATCAATAATATGTTTTGGCACGTTATACATTTTCGCACGGTCAATTACAAATTTTAATTTTTGGTTTGAGTGGGGGTCTGGTTCCCCTGATTTTGCCGCAGCATAAATTTCAATTCCAAATTTAGCATACGTTTTACTTGTATTATTGTCTTTAGCCGTTTTCTTTTCTACAATATTTTGCCATTTCCGACCCATATTCCCACTTCTCTTTCTAAATTATTACCAATTCCTTAATAGCGAATCAGTGAATATCCTTAATTATTATACTTTGCAATTTTCATTCTGTGAAGCATTTTTTAACGATTCTTTATCTGAATTGGAAACCTACCAAAATTTTGTTCCTGAATCACCGGATGAGCCAATTGATAAATTTGATCTGAAGTAAGATTTAACGCCCATCTTTTCGCTTCGTTCTTTCCTATTTTAGAAACAATTGGTAAGTTAACGGACTCCTTGACTTGATTCAAATAATTTTT
>DXBN01000071.1 GCA_019116505.1 Candidatus Enterococcus avicola
TCTGCAATTTCGGTCATTTCATTTTCTGTTTGTTGGCCCATATGATTGCCAAAGTGCATTGAGAAATCATCTTCTTTACTATAACGAGGAATCAAGTGTACATGAGAATGAAATACCGTTTGATACGCGAGTTCCTTATTATTATTAATAATATTTAAACCTTCCATTTCAGGAAAAGCGGCTTCTAAAGCACGTGCAATTTTGGGTAGGCGTGAGAAAAGCTTTTCAGCTAACACATCATCATAACTAAAAATATCAGGGACATGTGTTTTAGGGATTAATAAAGTATGACCAGGTGTTGCTTGCGAGATATCAAGGAAGGCATAAACCTCTTCATCCTCATAAACTTTATAGCTTGGAATCTCATTGTTAATAATTTTACAGAAAATACAGTTTTCCATTTAAAAACCTCCTCAAGAAATTTCAATTACTTGTTCTTATTGTATAGGATAAGTACCTGCAATTGCAAAAAATATTCAAAATTAAAGGCTTGTTTTAGGTTTTTAGTTGCATAAAAAGGCGTTCCTAAGTACAATGATTTGAGAAGTAAGAGAGAGGAAGTTTTGAATGTCTAGTTTTATGTTAGGAAGTACGGCACTTTTAGAAACGTTGACGATTCGAGTAAAAAATCGGAACAACATGATTCAGTTTTACCAAGGCATTTTAGGATTCAAATTAAAACAAGAAGAAAACGCATTAGCTATTATGGGAACAACGGATAATCAAGATGAACAAATTTGGTTAGAAGAGAGCCCTCGTGCACGTGAACACTTCGGCGAAACAAAAAAATTAGTTAACTATACAATAGAATTAAGTAACGTTAATGAATTAGCAAGTGTTTACCAACGCCTATTAAAGGCAGAGCACGCTGTTTCAGCAGTCGAAGTGACGCCAGAAAATATTACGATTCGCCTTGTTGATCCAGAACAAAACCAGTTAATTTTAACGACAAAACAAGGTGAGATAGCAATTGAATCGGCCGATGATTTTGGGCAACACGGTCAGATTGAAACATTATTAAGTGGCGACACACGTGTGAAAGGTTTAACTTTAAATGTTCCGAGCGAAAAAGCAGCATTGGCTTTCTTTACGGAAGTATTAGGTTTTACATCAGGTAGTTTAAAGACCACTCATGAGAAATATTTATCAGTTGCTTTTGAAGAGTCAGCGGAAGAAAACGTAATCACTCCCACACATGAAATTTTAGGAATTGATTTCTTGAAATTTACCATTTCAGAAGCCGATTTATTAGCGCTAGAAGCGCATTTAGTTGAATTGAAACAAGATTTCTTTATCGATAAAAAGAAAAGTATTATAACCATTTATGATCCAATTGGAGTCGAATGGTGGTTCATGAAAGAAAAAACAAAATAAGAACAGCATAAAAAAGGTTGTGACCAACAAAAGTCACAACCTTTTTCTAATAAGAGGCTATAAAATGAGTGCTCAGCGACGAGAGATAAGTAGGCATTAGAAAAAATCGCCCTTTGATTTATTCTAGTGACAATTATCTCCGAAGTCGTTACTCCTTTTATGCCGTTTCAAATAAGAGGCTATAACTGATGCGTTTAATAACGAGTAATAAGCAAAGGGTTTTTCGAAAGTGTATTTTACTTTTGAAACAATTCTGGCTTATTACCGAGTTATTGCATCAGAAATGCCATTTCAAATAAGAGGCTATAAAAAAGTGCTCAGCTAAAAGCTGTAGTCACGAAGCTATACGGGAGAAAGGATTTTAATATGCATCCAGTTACACAAAAATGTATTGAGCAAAAAAGACAAGCGGGTGTTTTTTCGGGAGTGGCTTACCATTTTTGGGATGGTGATGAAGAAGAACAGCAGATTTTCGGTTACGCAGCTACCGAACCGCAGCTAGAAAAATTAACGAAAGAACATGTTTTTGATGTCGCTTCTTTAACGAAAGTTATTTGTACGACAAGTCTGATTTTACGTTTAATCGAACAAGAAAAACTGGCAGTCGATGCTCCTTTGAAAACATACTTGCCTTCATTCAAAGATGAACGAATTACGCTGCGACATTTATTAACTCATACGTCTGATATTGTGACTTGGATTCCTAATCGTGATCAATTGGATCAAAAAGCTTTGCGTGAAGCATATTTAAATTTAGAAGCGGGGCCGAAACTAGGAGAAAAAGTGCAATATACGGATGCAGGAACGATTTTATTAGGTTTTTTAATTGAACAGATTTACACTGAAGATCTAACGACGATTTTTAAAAGAGAGGTCTTGCAACCATTAGGCATGAATCAGAGTGGTTTTCCTCCTTTCCTATCGACGATCAATATTGTTCCGACTGAAAAATTGGCAGATGGTACTATTTTAAAAGGGCTGACACATGATCCAAAAGCGCGTGTTTTAGGTCCACATGCAGGGAATGCCGGATTATTTACAACAATTGACGATATTGCAACGTTTGTGCGGATGTATTTAAAGAATGATGGGCAGTATTTTAATCCATCAACGATTGAAATGCTACAAGACGATCAAACACCAAATAAAACCGGTCAACGTTCGTTCGGTTGGGATTTAAAAGGGAAATGGCTTTTTCATACAGGATATACGGGGACGTTTATTTTAATGAATATCGCTACAAAACAAGCGATGATTTTTTTGTCAAATCGTGTTCATCCAAATGATTTTCGAGAAAAATACATCATCGAACGTGACGAAGTTATTGCTACATATTTAACTGAAATAGAATCTAAAAACGTGTTATAATGACTAAGTAATTATTTTTATGAAGAGGAGATTCGTTATGCAACCATTATTTATGAAACCGGTTTTTCAAGAAAAAATATGGGGTGGAAGTCGTTTACGGACGGTTTTTGGCTTTGATATTCCTAATGATAAAATTGGTGAGGATTGGGCAATTAGTGCGCATCCAAATGGTGTAAGTGTAATTGAAAACGGTCCCTACCAAGGACGAACGTTGGACCAATTATGGAAAGAGCACCAAGAACTATTCGGTCACTCAACGGAAGATGTTTTCCCATTATTAATAAAAATTTTAGATGCAGAAGATGATTTATCGGTTCAAGTTCATCCAGATGATGTTTATGGTTTGAAAAATGAAGGCGAATTAGGTAAGACAGAATGTTGGTACATTATTGATGCCGAACCAGGAGCAGAGATTATTTATGGGCATCATGCACAAACACGTGAAGAACTAGCAGCAATGATTCATGAAGGTCGTTGGGATGATTTATTAACCCGAGTTCCTGTTAAAAAAGGTGATTTTTTCTATGTCCCAAGTGGCACGATTCATGCGATTGGTAAAGGAATTATGATTTTAGAAACGCAACAAAGTTCTGATACAACATACCGTGTCTATGACTACGATCGTAAAGATGATAGTGGTCAACCACGTGAATTACACATCCAACAATCGGTTGACGTGACGACTGTTCCGGCTAAGACACCTGACTTGAATATTCAAGAAGTACGTAAAGGTGATTCTGCGATTGTTACTTATTTAAAAACAGATTTCTTTAATGTTTATGAATGGCAAGTGAAAGGTAGCCTAAGGTTCAAAAAAGCGGCTCCTTACACGCTAGCAACGGTTATTACCGGTTTCGGTAAATTAGTCGTAAATGGTGAAACATACGAATTAAACATGGGTACAAGCTTTATTTTACCTAATCAAATTGAAAGCTGGGAAATTCAAGGCGATGTCACAATCATTGCTTCTGAACCTGGACAAAAATAAAAAAGAGAGACGAAGAAATCAATCAAGATTTTTTCGTCTCTCTTTTTTATTTATAAGAAATATTAAACGAGAACGAGGTCTATTTTTTTGAAAAGAGATCTTTCACTTTGTCAATCACGCCGTCTGCATTACTAGAAACCATCTGAATTAATTTGTCATAATGTTCACCTAGTTCATTTTTGTGCTCTTCAATGAATTTTTTTGCTTCAGTTAGATTTTGTTCGGAAATTAAATCTTTGGCTTTTTTTACAATTTCATCGATATTCATCATGCCACTTCCATTTCTATTTGATTATCTAATAGCAAGGCTATTGATAGCTTGAGTATAACAGAGCGGCTTTTAAAATAATAATAAAAACCATTCTGTTTTTTTATAGAATAACGGTAATAAATAGGCCGGAGTTTGATTTTGATTGTTTTAATTAGAATAAAAAAACAAAGGATGCGTAAAAATCACAACTCCTTTGTTTTTCGTAAATCGATTCTATTCGTAATTTTTATTTAAAACTGTTTCACGTTGAATCAATTCGTGAGGGACAACAACTCGTAAGCTGCTTTGCATTTCTTGATTGGCTAGTTGAGACATTAATTGCTGAGTAGCGATCGAACCAAGCGAGGCAACGTCAATATCGATGCTAGTTAAATAAGGGTGGGTGAGTGTTGTAAAAATCGAGTTGTTAAAACTAATGACCGATAAATCATCTGGGACTTTATAGCCTAACAGGTGAACCAATTGAATAATCCGCACCGCAAATAAATCATCAATCACGACGAGTGCTGTTGCTTGAGTATCTTTTAAGACTTCAAGAAATTCAGGATAGTCTTGCGTTTCTTCAAAAGAAACAACGGGGAATAATGGTAGATTGGCCATCATTAAGGCTTTTTGGTAACCAAAATAACGTTCAAAATACAAGTTCTCATGTGTCGTATTTGTAATAAATAAAATACGTTCGTGTCCTTTTTCGATTAAATGATCAGTCGCTTGTTTACCAAGAAGTTGGTTATCATTGTCGACATAGACGATTTGTTCTTCTTGCGTATAAGGTTGTCCAATTAAAGTGAAAGGAATTTTTTCGTTGACCAAATACGTAATAATCGGATCAAACTTATCCGAATAGGTTAAAATAAAACCATCAACTTGTTTTTGGCGATGCATTCGTTCAACATTGGCTAATAAGGTTTCAAAATCTCGTGCCGATGCAACGGCGACCGACATATTGAATTTTCGAGCTTCTTCGTTGATTGTTTCAATCGTTTCTAAATAAAAAGGATTTCCTAAACGTTCTTT
>DXBN01000072.1 GCA_019116505.1 Candidatus Enterococcus avicola
TGCTGGAGCAGTCGGCTTAGCACAAAATCTAGCGGCGCTAAGAGCGCTTGTTTCAGAGGGGATTCAAAAAGGGCATATGTCTTTACAAGCAAGATCGTTAGCCATTAGTGTCGGTGCAACTGGGGATGAAGTTCAAAAAGTAGCCGATCGTTTAAAACAAGGATTGATGAATGAAGCTAATGCACGACAAATTTTAGAAGAATTACGATAAAAAAAACAAAAACCGAAAACAAAAGTGTCGCTATATTATAGCTGACCACATTTGTCTTCGGTTTTTAATTATTTGCTTATGCTAAAGGCATTTTGCTAGCGAAGTCTTCAATAACTGGAATGACTTCTAATTTTAACTTATATTTACGCTCAAGAGCAGGTTCAATTGTTACTTGATTCGCTTCAACAGTTGAAATCGTCGCTAATAAACGATCTTCTTTAGCTGTTTTTTCAATAACCGTTACAGCGTCTTCGCCTTGAACAACCGCAAATTTAGGGAAGTTCGAGATGGATTCTTTAAATGCATCAAGCAATGATCCTTCAGCAGTTTCGACAGGCGCTGTTTCAACGACTGGTTCTTCTGCAGCGGGCTCTTCAATAACAGCTGTTTCTTCAACGATAGGTGCTGTTGCTTCTTCTGTCACTTCTTTCGTTTCTTCAAAAACTACTCCAGCGGCTTCTTCTTTTTTAGTAATATCTGAACGAAGAGTAGCATTCCAATAGTTTGCGAACTCTTCAACTAGTTTTTGACTGAAACGTTCTAACAAACCATTTTCAGAATGTTGGATACGTTTAACCACAACATTGAAGTTCTCATCTAAAGGTACAGAAATAATTTGGTCACGAGTTGTTTCTCCTAAAAATTCAATGGCCATTTCTGATTTATTGTCCAATTTAATACCGACTTTGACCGGTAAGTCATACAATGCTAGTGCTTGTTTTTCCATTTCTCTAAATAATTGATGACGAGCTTGATCAAAGGATGGACGGAATTGTTGTTTTAATTTTGCTAGTTGTTTCTTTTTCATAGTAATCCCCTTTCAATACTGATAAATTATAGGCAAAAAAACTGAAAATTAAAAGTAGTTTTCATGAAAAAGTCGAATTTCGTTAAAAAAGTCAAGGTAAAATGATAAAACTCTAAGAATCAATTGATTTTTTAAGCATTAATTCTGTTAAATCATGAAATCTGGGTAATACAGCAAGAACTTCTTTTTGACGAGAGCGAGCAACAACCATCCCGTTCCATGTCTCAAGTTGATAGTTTGCTCCTAGATGTTGTGTTAATGCGTCCTGAAATTGTCCGATTTTCCAATCACGTGCAGGAAAATGTTGCACCTTATCTGGAAAAATAAGGAAGATAAACTCAGGCTGGAACGTTGTTTTAACCTCATCACTTAATGTTTCTAATTGATCGAAAGTCATTCATCCTGTCCTCCATTTTCATATTTGCTCTTTTGATTATACCATACTCTGTGAAATGTAAAAAAATCAAAAGGAGGATTTCATTTTAAAAAAATTTAGGTATACTGTATTAGTTAGACAAAGGAGTCGAAAGTAAAATGGATGTTTATTTAAAAAAAGCAGTCTTGCATTTAATTGATCGAGAAGCCGGAGATCCAGTTTTTTCCCAAGTGGAACTTGATTTAACTGCTGAATTTATTAGAGAATATTTAACGAAGAAAATTAGTAAGCTATCGAGTGCTCAGACAAAAACGGGAACGCTAGTTGAAGATTCTGAAATTAGTCGCATGCTACCAATGGCGCAAGAGCAATTCGTCGCCTTTAGCGAGCAGTTCGTGAATCACTGGTATCAATTTTATAAAAATAGTGAAGATGCGCCAAATAGCGATGTTTTCGTTATTTTATATGAAGAAGACGCTGAGACACAAGTCGCGTTCATTAAAGTGAACTATAAAGAAGCGTATACGCACTTTACGGAATTAGATGATCAAGGATTAGAAAATAAATTGATTTTAAATCGTGCTATTTTAGCTGGAAAAACACAAAAACCAGATGAGGGCATCACGATTAAATTGTCGGATTTATCGTATGAACTCATTGAAAAAAAATATACTTTTTCTGGTGATAAACGCTTGTATTTTTCGCAAGAGGTGATTGAATCTGTACCGTTACCGTCACTTGATGAAAACATGAATGTGATAAAAAAAGTGGCTAAAAAATTAAGTGATAAATTTGAAACGCCTACTTATGATGTATTAGCCAATGTACAAGAGGCGGTCTTTGAAACCATTGAAGAGTCAGGTTATATTGATACTGAAGAAATTGCCGAAAAAGTTTTTAAAGACAATGTGTCAGCCAAGCTAGCTTTCCAAGCGGAAGTTGTAGAAAAAGGTTTTGTCGAACAAAAACAAATGGTTAAAGAAGTGAAAGAAATTTCGGAAAAGAAATTTAGCAAGCAGAAATTAAAACTATCAAATGGCATCGAATTGATTGTGCCAGTAGAGGTTTATCGCAACCCAGATTTGATTGAATTTGTGAATAACCCAGACGGCACCTTATCAGTCATGATTAAAAATATTGAAGCAATTCAAAATAAACTATAAAACTTCCTGAATAATTCATAGCTTTAATTCTTTGGCACATTTTAT
>DXBN01000073.1 GCA_019116505.1 Candidatus Enterococcus avicola
TCGAGAGGTAGCGGTGAAAGTCTTACGTTTTGATTTTCAAAATGATCAAAATGCGATTCGTCGCTTTCAAAGAGAAGCATTAGCGGCGACGGAATTAGTTCATCCCAATATTGTCGCGGTTTATGATGTTGGTGAAGAAGATGGTATGCAGTATTTGGTCATGGAATATGTTCGGGGCATGGATTTAAAACGTTACATTCAAACGCGTTATCCGTTACCATTCCAAACAATTGTCAGTATTATGCAACAAATTTTGTCGGCGGTTGCTTTAGCCCACCAACATCGAATTATTCATCGTGATTTGAAACCACAAAATGTTCTAATGGATGAAGACGGAACTGTTAAAATTGCCGATTTTGGAATTGCAATTGCACTTTCAGAAACATCGATTACACAAACGAATACAATGCTTGGTTCGGTGCACTATTTATCACCAGAACAGGCACGTGGGAGTATGGCGACGAATCAGTCCGATATTTATGCGTTAGGTATTATTTTATTCGAGATGTTGACCGGCCAAGTACCATTTGATGGCGAGTCAGCAGTTACGATTGCTTTAAAACATTTCCAAGAAGAGGTACCAGGATTACATTTGTTTGATCCCAATATTCCACAATCGTTAGAAAATGTCGTATTAAGAGCAACAGCTAAGGAAACGGCTGATCGCTATCAAAGTGCAGATGAAATGTGGGAAGATTTAGCGACTGTTTTATCACCAGACCGTTTAAATGAGCCTCGTTGGGAACCAAAAGCAATATTAAGTGAGACGAAAATTTTAACGCCATTAGCGCCAGATGCACCGATGCCCGAATCTTTTGCTAAAATGGCTACATCTGAGATAAAGTCGGAACCAGAAGAAGTCGAAGATGTCCCAGTAAAAAAAGGCAAGAAAAAATGGCTATGGTTGTTACTACTGCCACTGATTGCTGCAGGTGCATTCGCTAGTTTCTATTTGTTTAACGGTAATGGCCAAGTCGAAGTTCCCGATGTTAGTGAAATGACTGAAGTTGCTGCTCGTGACGCGCTACGTGAAGTAGGCTTACAAGTCGCTGCCGAAACGAAAGAAATTGCCGATGATACGATTGAAGAAGGCCGTGTAGTTAAAACGACACCCGAAGCGGGTGCACAAGTAAAAGAAAAAAGAGAAATTACTTTATATTTAAGTAGTGGCAGTAAAAAAATTAAAATGCCGGACGTGACGGGACAAAAGTTAACAGATGCTAAACGTGATCTACGTAATGCGGATTTTGTTGATGCCAATATTAAAACAAAAGAAGCTTACGATGATGAAGTTCCTGAAGGTGAAGTAATAGAGCAAACACCTGAAGCAGGTACGGAAGTTGCTGCCAAGGACACGGAAGTTGAATTAATGGTCAGTCAAGGACCACGTCCAATTTCAATGATTGATTACATTGGTACGACAGAAGACATTGCGCGTGCAAGTCTTGACGACCTGGGCTTAGGTGAAAATAAAGTGACGGTGACAGAAAAAAATAGTTCTGAACCAGTCGGTCAAATTATTGAACAGACGCCTCCTGGTGGAGCAGATGTGATTCCCGGAAAAACGAAAATTTCTTTTGTTGTTAGTAAAGGTGAAGAAAAAACGAAAGTTCCAAATTTAGATAATTTAACGGAATCAAGCGCGCTAGATGAACTAAAAGATGCAGAATTAAAAGCTGGGAATATCAGCAATGCATTTGATGAAAATATTGCAGAGGGGCGTGTAATTAGTTACAGTCCATCTGCCGGGACAGAAGTTTCTAAAAACTCTACTGTGGATTTAGTCATCTCAAAAGGACCAGAACGACAAGATTCGAGCGAACCCAAAGCAACTAAAACGTTCACTGTCAACGTGCAAGCAAGCTTTAAAAAGGACGGACCAGCAACCCAAACGGTGACTATTTGGGTAACTGATAATAATGGCGACCATCGCCAAGCACAACAACTAGAGCTAACTGCCAATTCAACGCCACAAACAGTCGGTATTTCGATTACCGTCTATGAAGGCGAAGTCGCGACCGTTTTTGTTGGTCGTGATGGTGGCGAAGAAATTAGCCAAGAAGTTGGAAATGCAACGACTGTTCAAGTTCCATAGATAAATAAAAAAAGAGCGCGCAATCGATATTTTAATCGGTTGGGTGCTTTTTTTAGTAGGTATGATTTATAGAGAGTAAGTCCCGAACTTCATAGTCGAAAGTATGCAAAAAAATATTTTTTCAATCTTTGAATATAAAGTGAGAGCTCCGAACAAAGTAGTAAAATTCAGAAATTATTTTATTCGAACAGATAAATACAGATTCAAAAGACAACTTCAAATATATAAACGAATTATCATTTTTGTTACAAATTATCATAACGAGTGATAAAGTTTGTTTATCATGATAATTTAGTGGGCGATTCAGACTTTTACAAAATTGTTAGAATCTGTGGTATGGAAGGAAAATGAACTTTTATATGTTTTTTATGAGCGAAATCAGGTCTTAAGAAGCTCGTAAAGCTTCACAATTCCAAAACGTTAATAATCATATATATCAATGTTTCAAGACGTTTTCCAATTTGTTGTAAGGTGTCTTTTTTAATACATCCGACATGGGTGGTGTAATATATAGGGTGGAAGTCCCGAAAAGTGAAGGTAGAAGTAACATTTCGCTTAATAGAAGGGGAGAGAGATTGGAAATTAATTATTTCCCCTACTTTATTGGATTTTAAAAGTCAGAATTTTTTGTAAGAGGGACCTATTTTATAACTTTTCATTGTTTTAAAAGACAGAAGCAACCCTTCTCCTTTCCAAGTTCATTAAAATTCAGTATAATGAAGGTCAACATTAGTCAAGGGAGGGTATGAGTGATGAATCCGCGTAACACATCTGATTTAATTGAAGCTTATTTGAAAAAGATTTTAGAAGAGCGATCGATGGTTGAAATTAGGCGAACTGAAATGGCAGATTTATTTAATTGTGTCCCTTCGCAAATTAATTATGTAATTAATACGCGCTTTACGATACAACGAGGCTACGCAGTTGAGAGTAAACGAGGCGGCGGCGGTTATATCCGCAT
>DXBN01000074.1 GCA_019116505.1 Candidatus Enterococcus avicola
ATACATTCGTCCACAGTTTAATCAACAGCAAACATTGAGGATCACTGAGGGTCGACATCCTGTAGTTGAAAAAGTATTAGGTCATCAAGAATATATTCCAAACTCGATTGAAATGGATGCTGAAACATTGATTCTATTAATTACCGGTCCGAATATGTCAGGTAAAAGTACCTACATGCGTCAGTTGGCTTTAACAGTCATCATGGCACAAATGGGCTGCTTTATTCCAGCAGAGTCGGCTGAAATGCCAATTTTTGATCAGATCTTTACCCGAATCGGAGCGAGCGATGATTTAATTGCTGGTCAAAGTACCTTTATGGTTGAAATGATGGAAGCTAATCATGCGTTGCAACATGCGACACCAAACAGTTTAATTTTATTTGATGAATTAGGCCGTGGGACGGCAACCTATGATGGGATGGCTCTGGCACAAGGGATTATTGAATACATTCATCAAGAGGTGAAGGCTAAGACCTTATTTTCAACCCATTATCATGAGTTGACGGTTTTAGACGAAGAGTTATCACGTTTAAAAAACATTCATGTAGGGGCCGTTGAACAAGAGGGTGAAGTTGTCTTCTTACATAAAATGATGGCGGGTCCGGCAGATAAGAGTTACGGGATTCATGTAGCGAAAATTGCAGGACTTCCTAAAAAGCTTTTAGAACGAGCGGATTACATCTTGATGAATTTAGAAAATGGGCACCAGCACTTAAGTACACCGACACCGCCTGTTGAACAATTGTCCTTATTTAGTGAAAGCAATGAAATCGAAACACAAGTGATTGATGAGTTGAAGGCTTTGAATGTTTTAGAAATGACGCCTTTGGACGCGATCAATGTTTTGCATCAGTTACAAAAGAAAATTAAGTAGAAAGAAGGTTGCTTATGGGAAGGATCCAAGAACTATCAGAAAGTTTAGCGAATCAGATTGCTGCCGGAGAAGTTGTGGAACGTCCCGCTTCCGTCGTTAAAGAGCTAGTCGAAAATGCGATTGATGCCGGAAGTACGCAAATTGATATTCTTTTAGAAGAAGCGGGTTTAAAAAAGATTCAAATTATTGATAACGGTGAAGGAATCGCCAAAGACGATGTAGGCAGTGCTTTTAAGCGCCATGCAACGAGTAAAATCCATACGCGCAATGATTTGTTTCGGATTCGGACACTGGGGTTTCGAGGTGAGGCCCTACCAAGTATTGCTTCCGTTTCTGAAATTACCTTAGAGACGGCGGTCCAAAACGAGGACCAAGGTAGTTATTTATCATTAAAAGGTGGTAAAGTAGTCGAAGAACGTCCAAGTTCATTGCGTAAAGGCACAAAAATTACCGTCGAGAATTTGTTTTTTAATACACCTGCACGCTTAAAATATGTCAAATCACTCCAAACAGAACTAGCCAACGCTGGAGATATTGTTAACCGCTTGGCCTTGAGTCATCCAGAAGTGGCTTTTCGACTGGTCCATGATGGAAATCGGATGTTGACGACACCTGGTAATGGTGATTTAAAACAATGCATTGCCGGAATTTATGGTGTAGCTACAGCTAAAAAAATGCGTGAGATTAAAAATCAAGATTTGGATTTCAAGATACATGGTTACTTCTCTTTACCTGAAGTAACACGTGCTAGTCGGAATTACTTATCAATTATTATTAATGGGCGCTATATTAAAAATTTCTTATTGAATCGAGCGATTATTGATGGCTATGGTTCTAAATTAATGGTCGGACGTTTCCCAATTGCGATTATTGAAATTCAAATGGATCCATTACTAGTCGATGTGAATGTCCATCCCACAAAACAGGAAGTTCGTTTATCGAAAGAAAAAGAACTTTCGCAACTTATTTCATCCACTATCCAAGAAGCGTTAAAAGATGAAGTCTTAATTCCGAAAGTGAACTATCAAGAAATTGTTAAAAAGGGACCCGCTAAAAAAATTCCAGCTGAGCAATTAGCAATGGATTTTCGAGAAGCGGGTACACCTAAAACCGACTTACAATTCAATCCAGTGACGGGTGAGTTTTTTATAAAAGAAGTACCTGTCATAAATGTGGATAACTCTGTGGATAGTTTAAGTGGAAAAAGTGTAAAACTTCCAATTGATGAAAGGGACAACCAAGAATCACCTACACCAACAGTGTTTGAAGAACCCAAAGAAATATCAACTGATTCTCTTCAAGTGGATAACTTTGTGGACAACTCTTCCTATATAATAGAAGAAACTGGAAATGAGTCAGTAGAGGAAGTCGTAAAATCAAGCTTTCCTGCATTAGAATATTTTGGTCAAATGCATGGAACGTATCTCTTTGCTCAAAGTAATGAGGGACTTTATATTATCGATCAACACGCGGCACAAGAGCGGATAAAATATGAGTACTATCGTAAAGAAATTGGAAAAGTAGGCGATGGACTACAAAGTTTATTAGTGCCGATTATCTTGGAGTATCCACATGATGAATGGGTAAAGATTACCGAGCGACAAGCGATTCTAGAGGAAGTCGGTATTCATTTAGAAATGTTTGGAGCAAATAGTTTTATCATTCGTGAGCATCCAGCGTGGTATGAGACAGGGAAAGAAGAAGAGATTACTCGTGAGATTATTGAGATTGTTTTAGAAACGGGTCAAATTGATTTAGCTAAGTTTCGAGAAGAGACGGCAATTATGATGAGTTGTAAACGATCGATTAAAGCCAATCATTATTTAAATGATCAACAAGC
>DXBN01000075.1 GCA_019116505.1 Candidatus Enterococcus avicola
AAGGAGCAAGTCAATGACATTATTAAAAGGAATGAACGTTTGGACATTACCAGCCGGTTTAACGATTGAAGAACAATTCGCTTTAACTAAAGATGCAAACTTTGACACGATTGAATTGAACTTATCTGAGAGCCAACCACAAGACAATATTGTTTCAAAAGATTTGGCTTTGAATGATAGCCCGACGCTAACGCTTGATGTAACGCAAGAAGAGTTAGCAGCAATTAAAGCGCTCAGTGAAAAATATGAATTGCCAATTACTAGTATTTCAACCTCATTACATTGGAACTATTCATTAACGGATCATGACGAAACCACTCGCCAAAAAGGGATTGCGATCGTTAAAAAAATGATTGATGTTTGTAAAGCATTAGGTGGCGATACCGTTTTAGTCGTTCCAGGTTTGGTAAAACAAACCGAATCTTATGATGATTGCTACGACCGCGCTTTAGCAGCTTTAAAAGAGCTAGCACCATACGCAGAAGCCAATGAAATTTATATTGGAATCGAAAACGTTTGGAATAAATTCTTATTGAGTCCAATTGAAACACGTGATTTTATTGATAAGATCGATAGTCCGTTTGTCGGGATGTATTTTGATGCCGGTAACGTCTTACAATTTGGTTTCCCTGAACAATGGGTACGAATTTTAGGTAATCGTATTAAAAAAATTCATGTTAAAGATTTCAATACAGGAATTGGTAATATTTATGGTTTTACCACGCTTTTAAATGGCAGTTTAAACTGGGTACATTTAGTTGAAGCCATCCATGAAATTGGTTATACAGGGCCGCTAACTTGTGAATTAAGCGCTTATACCGAAAATGGTCAGCAAATAGCGTATGACACAAGTCGTGCACTTGATTATATTGTGAATTTATAAAAATCGGAGGAATGAATGATGTTAAAAGTTGGATTAGTCGGTTTAGGATTTATGGGAAGTTCCCACTTATCAATGTACATGCGTTTGATGAAAGAAGGATTTCCAATTGAATTAGTCGCAATTTGTGACGTTAATGAAGAAAAACGCGAAGGAAAATTAACTGCAGGAAATATTGATATTAGTGATAAGAGTATTGATTTCACACAGTTTAATTTCTATACAGATATGGAGGAAATGATTGCAAACGAAGAGTTGGATTACGTTGATTTATGCTTACCAACTTTTATCCACGCACCATATGCGGTTAAAGCAATGGAAAAAGGATTACACGTTTTCTGTGAAAAACCAATGGCCATCTCAACGCAAGCTTGTCAAGAAATGATTGATGCTTCGAAAAAACATTAAAAATTCTTGATGATTGGTCAAACATTGCGTTTCTTCCCATCATACAATTATGTTAAAGAAACGTTAGATAGCGGACGCTACGGAAAATTAACCGAAGTCAACTTGTTCCGTGGTGGTACAACTCCAATTTGGTCATGGGAAAACTGGCTATTAACGAACGAACGCTCTGGTGGTTGTTTATTAGATCAACATATCCATGATGTGGATACGTTGAACTGGATGTTAGGCACACCACACGCTGTTAATACGGCTGGTCGTGTCGTATTTGAAGGAAGCGGTTATGATATCGTTTCGACAAACTACCATTATGATGACATCGTAGCGTACGCTGCTGATAACTGGACAATTAATAGTGACAGCTTTGGCTTTGAAATGCGTTATCGCTTTACTTTTGAGAAAGGCGCAATCATTTTAGAAAATGGAAAATTAGTGGATTATCCATATGGTGAGGAAAGCTTCGAACCAGAAATCAGTAAAGAAAGTGGTTACTATATCGAAATTAAACACTTTGCCCAATCAATCTTAGATAACGTCGATCCAGCAATCGCATGTCCATTAGAAAGTACAATGGAAACAATCCGTATCGCTGAAGCAGAAGTCAAATCAGCAGACGAAAAACGTAGTATCGCCCTATAAAAAATGAAATTGGCAAGTTTAGCTTTAACTAAACTTGCCAAATTTTATGCAGTAATGAGAATGTATCTTATCAGGTGGGAAGAAAATGATGACAGTGAGTAAATCATTAACAGATCAAATCTATGAAGCAAAACAAAGATTGGAAGAGGTTGTTATTCATACACCACTTGTTCCAAGCAATATTTTATCAGGTTTAAAAGAGGGTAAAATATGTTTTAAATTAGAAAATTTACAACGAACCGGTTCTTTTAAAATTCGCGGTGCTTATAATAAACTGGCCCAGTTATCTGCAAACGAGATTGAGCGAGGAGTTATCGCCGCTTCTGCTGGAAATCATGCACAAGGTGTAGCGATTTCTGCCAAAATGTTAGGCATTAAATCTCGAATTTTTATGCCCATTACCGCACCATTAACGAAAGTTGAAGCTACTGAGAAATATGGAGCCATTGTTAAACTTATCGGTGAGACATTTGATGAAACAAAACAAGCTGCTTTGGAAGAAGCGGCAGTTACGAATGAAATATTTATTCCTCCCTATGATGATTATGACGTGATTGCCGGACAAGGTACAATTGGACTTGAAATTTTGGAAGCTTTACCAGATGTCGATCAAATTATCTTACCAATCGGTGGTGGAGGTTTGATCTCTGGTGTTGCCATGATTGCTAAAAGTGTTAACCCCAATATCAAAATTATCGGCGTGCAGTCATACAACGTTCACGGAATGTTACGCTCGATATGGAATCATCAAATTACAGCCAATCGATCAAATCGCACCTTAGCAGATGGATGTGACGTAGCGATTCCAGGAGATATTACCTATAAAGTTCTCTCCCCTTTAATTGATGAAACAGTCTTGGTTGAAGAAGCGGTTATTAAACAAGCGATTGAATACTTAGCGTATAAAGAAAAAATTATTGCCGAAGGTGCAGGTGCACTCACAACAGCAGCTATTATGAGTGGTGCATTGGATCATCTATTGATTAATCGGAAAACCGTTGCTGTTGTTTCAGGAGGAAATATCGATTCCGGTTCGTTGAAGGAAATAATATAATTTACTCCAAAAGTATCACTAAAAGATAGAATGTACTATGTGAAACTTCATTGTTAGTGAATACAATTAGGAGGAACACTATAAAAATTCAAAGGAGAATAAAATGCATTTCGAAATTAAAGAGGAATTTTATTTTGACGGAAAGCCAGAAAGAATTATTTCAGGGGCGATTCACTATTTCCGTATTACGCCAGGGAAATGGCGTCAAAGCTTACACAATTTAAAAGCAATGGGTGGAAATACGGTAGAAACGTATGTGCCTTGGAATATGCACGAACCTAAAAAAGGGGAATTTAACTTTGAAGGAATGGCAGATTTACCGAAATTCTTAGATATTGCGACAGAATTAGGTCTTTATATTATCTTACGCCCAGCACCATATATTTGTGCAGAGTGGGACTTTGGTGGTTTTCCCGCTTGGTTATTAGAAGAGTGTGATCGTGTTCGAAGTCGTGATCCGAAATATATGGCGGCAGTTGATGCGTACTATAAAGAGTTGCTTCCTCGAGTAGTCGACTACCAATTTACTCGTGGTGGTAATTTAATCATGATGCAAATTGAAAATGAATATGGCTCTTATTCAGATGATAAAGAATATTTACGTCTGAATCGTGAAATCATGGTTAAGTATGGCGTTGAGGTGCCGTTCGTGACTTCTGATGGAGGATGGGATTCAGTCTTAGAAGCTGGAACAATGATGGAAGAAGGAGTGTTACCGACAGCCAACTTTGGTTCAAAAGCGAAAGAGAATTTTGCGTCCTTAGAACGGATTATGTCAAAATACAATGTTAAAAAACCATATATGTGTATGGAATTTTGGGATGGTTGGTTTAATAACTGGGGCAAGCCAGTGATTCGTCGCGATCCACACGAAACGGCACAAGCGTTTCGTGAAATTTTAGAGCTAGGTAGCGTTAATATGTTTATGTTCCATGGTGGGACAAACTTTGCGTTTTGGAATGGGGCAAATGAAAGTCGTCATGAAGGCTACGTTCCGCAAATCACTTCTTATGATTATGATGCACCACTGAATGAATATGCTAATCCAACGGCGAAATTTTACGCTTTCCGTGAGGTTGTCCAAGAGTTATTCCCAGATAAGGTTTTGCCAGAACCAATTATTTCAGAAGCAGTTGCTTATGAAGCTGTTGAAGTTCAAAAGCAAGTTTCTTTATTTGAAACATTAGATACGGTTGGTGATACAGAAATTCATGATGTGACAAAACCGATGGAAGCGCTTGGTCAGGGCTATGGTTATATTTTATATGACACGGTGAAGCCGATTCAAACACATTCTGGTCGTTTTGAAATTGTCGATGCAAATGATCGTGTTCAAGTTTATCGTAATCATGAACATGTTGTGACGCAAATTGATGATGAGATTGGGCAAGAATTCCATTTATCAGAGATTGGTGAGAATGAACATTTACAAGTCTTAGTTGAAAACCGCGGTCGTACGAATTATGGTCCATACTTAACTTCACCAAGACAAAACAAAGGTATTCGTGCAGGTGTTCGTCAAGATATCTTCTTTATTTCTGACTGGAAACATACAACTTTACCATTGGAGACAGATATGAATATTGATTATTCTCGAGAATGGCAAGAAAATGTTCCTGCTTTCTATGAATTTAATGTCACGATTGATGGTGAGCCAAAGGATACGTTCCTTGATATGTCTGATCTAGGCAAAGGGATCGTATTTGTAAATGGCGTCAATATTGGCCGATATTGGGAAATTGGACCTTACTACACGTTGTATTTACCACATGATTTACTTCACGAAGGCAATAACCGTATTACTGTTTTTGAAACAGAAGGTAAAGAAGTGACGAAATTAACATTTGCTTCGGAACCGAAAATTATGGAACCAAAATAAAACGATGATTAGCAGGCTCTTCTTGTAGGGTATCTCTGTGAGAAGAGCTTTTTCAGAAAAGATTTTTCTAGATTTCTACCCTATTTTTGAATGTGTAATTCTTGCAAAATGAAAAGGCTTTATTTAACCTATTTACTTGCAAAAGAGGCATGATAGACTAAAGGTGTAGCCCAGTAGGCTGAGAAAATTTTGTATCAATAATAAGGATAAGAAGAGGAGTAATATAATGAAAAAATTAAGAATTGGGATTATCGGTGTCGGATCAATTTCCCATGAACATATTCAAGCATATCAAAAACATCCGAATGTGGAACTAGTTGCCTTCTGTGATATTAATGGTGAGCAATTGGAAAAAATGTCAGCGCTTTACGGCGTAACTGAAACGTACGCAACAAAAGAAGAGATGTTAGCGAATGCTGCGATTGATGCAGTTAGTGTATGTGTTTGGAATTCAGCACATGCCGAATGCGCGATAGCTACCTTAAATGCTGGAAAACATGTTTTATGTGAGAAACCGATGGCAACAACGGTTGAAGACGCAAAAGCGATGGAAGCAGCAGCTGAAAGAAATAATAAACTCTTAATGATTGGTTTTGTCCGTCGTTTTGGTAATGATGCAAAAATTTTAATGGAGTTTAAGGAAAATGATTTCTTTGGAGAACTTTATTATGGCAAAGCGACTTATTTACGTCGTCATGGAAATCCCGAAGGTTGGTTTGGAGACAAATCACGCTCCGGCGGTGGACCGCTAATTGATTTAGGTGTGCACGTAATTGATTTACTGACTTATATCTTAGGGCAACCAAAACCAATCTCTGTTTATGGTGTGACTTTCCAAAAATTATTTAATCGGCCCGATGTAAAAGACAAACAAGGGTATATTTCATCCACACCAGGTGAAATTATTTGTGACGTGGAAGATTTAGCAAGTGCGATGATTCGTTTTGAAAATGGTGCAGTGCTATCTATTGAAACAAGTTTTAGCTTAAATATTAAAAATGATGAACAAAAAATTGAATTGTTTGGGACAAAAGGTGGCGCATCATTGAATCCTTCATTAGAACTTCATACGGAAATGAATGGTTATATGAGTGATATTCAATTAAAAATGCCAACTGCTCTGTCAATGGATGGTTTATTCTTTAATGAAATAAGTCACTTTGTTGAATGTGTTCTAGAAGACCAACCTTGCTTATCACCGGCTTCAGAAGGTGTCATGATTACTGAAATTATTGAAGCCATCTACAAATCAGCAGAAACGGGCCATGAAGTAATTTTATAGGAGTGAAAAAATGACAAAAATAGCATGTAGTACGTATAGTTTCCAACAATTAATGGATTTGGGTGAATTAACGCAGTTTCAAACGCTAGAAAAAGCGCAAAAGCTTGGTTTTGACGCAATTGAAATTGTTGGTCTGGAACCTGCTGAAGGTCAAACAGAAGAAGTCTATGTTCAAGAACTAAAAGCGGAGTTAGATCGTTTAAATTTTCCAATCACGTCCTTTACTTTTAGTGCTGATTTATTAAATGGTTGTGAGGGTGATTCAGTAGCAGAAGTTAATCGTATTAAAAAAATGATTGATTATGCGGCAGTTTTAGGAGCACCGAGAGTCCGTCACGACGCCACTTGGGGAGTCGTTGGTAAAACATTTGAGCAAGTGTTACCAGAACTAGCTGTATTATGTCGTGAAATTGCTAGCTACGGTGAATCAAAAGGAATTCAAACAACAGTCGAAAATCATGGATTTTTTGCACAAGATAGTCTCCGTATGGAAGCTTTATACGCAGCGGTTGATCATCCGAATTTTAAATTACTCGTTGATATGGGGAATTTCTTATGTGTGGATGAGTTATCAGTCGATGCGATCAGCCGTTTGGCACGGGTTGCAGGTTATGTTCATTTGAAAGATTTTCATGTTAAATCAGGAAATCAACCAAACCCAGGAACAGGCTTTTTCCAATCACGCGGTGGAAATTATTTACGTGGGGCAATTGTGGGACACGGTGAAGTACCAGTTGCACAGTGCTTGAGTATTTTAAAAAATCAAGGCTATACAGGCGACTTTGCGATTGAATTTGAGGGCATTGAAGACAATATTAAAGGTTTGGAGATTTCGTTAGAGAACGCACGAAATTATTTATCCGAAAATTAATTTGAACATTTATTTTTAAAAAGGCAAATCAATCTTGGAATGATTTGCCTTTTTTTTGCATTAAAAACGACTAGAGTAACTATTCCGGGAAAGGATAAGATTTAAAAGTAAATAATCTTTTCAAAGTAATTTTTGAGATTTATAGTTTGATATTAAATTGATAAAACAGGTGAAAGAAGACATTGGATTTATTTTTATCGACTAAATGTGAAGGAAATATGAATAAAAAGTGACGAAAAATTATATTCAAAAAGACAGTTTTTTTCACCTGAACCACCCTAAACGTTGATATATCAGTGTTTTTAAAGGTTCATTAATTACATATTGAGTACCATTGATAAATATCGTAATATGAAAACGTATTCAAGAGAACGCTTACGAGAAGTCTGAAGGGGGAAGAATAAAATGGAAGTAAGTATGCATGGGAAACGAACGAAAGGTGAAGAACGTAAAAGACGTATTCTGGCAAGTCGGCAATTATATGTTTTCATTTTACCAACATTTCTAATATTTTTAATTTTTTCATATATTCCAATGTATGGTGTGTTAATTGCATTTAAAGATTATATTCCAACATTAGGTGTTTGGGGAAGTCCATGGGTTGGGTTCAAACATTTTACGCGATTCTTTGATTCTTATTACTTTTGGGATTTGTTAAAAAACACATTGGGAATCAGTGTATATTCATTAGTTGTTGGGTTTCCTTTACCAATTATATTAGCATTAGCTTTAAATGAAATTAAAGATGGCCCGTTAAAGAAATTCTCGCAAACGGTGACTTATGCGCCAAACTTTATTTCTACTGTAGTTATGGTAGGTATGATCTTAGCTTTCCTAAACCCATCAACAGGGATTATTAATCACTTAATTGAATTACTTGGAATGGAACCGATTTCTTTCATGGAAGATCCACGTTGGTTTAAAACGGTTTATGTATTGTCGGGCGTCTGGCAAGGAACCGGTTGGGGTTCAGTTATCTATTTAGCGGCATTAGCCGGTGTTGATACACAGCTTCACGAAGCGGCAATTGTTGATGGTGCTACTCGTATTCAACGTATTTGGCATATCAACTTACCAACAATACGTCCAACAATGGTTATTTTATTAATTATGAACGTTGGATCAGTGATGAACCTAGGTTATGAAAAAATCTTATTAATGCAAAACCCATTAAATATGGAGTCTTCAAACGTCATTGCGACTTTCGTTTACCAACAAGGTTTATTAGAAGCGCAATATAGTTATGCCGCTGCTGTTGGTTTATTCAACTCAGCAATCAATGCAATCTTAATGATTTCAGTGAACAAAATTGCCTCAAAACTTGGTGAATCAAGTCTATTCTAGAAAGGAGCAGTGTTATTTATGAACAATCGATTAGTCAAAGATACAAAAGCCGATAAAGTATTTATGCTGTTCAATTACATCTTTATTATACTCTCGGTGGGGATTGTTTTATATCCACTAATTTATATTATCAGTGCATCGGTCAGTGATCCTCAGTTTGTAAACTCAGGAGAAATGTGGTTGTTTCCGAAAGGTTTTACGTGGGAAGGATATCAGACAATTTTAGAAAATAATAGTATTTGGCGTGGTTATATGAACACGATTTACTATACAGCTCTAGGAACAAGTATTAACTTATTAGTAACTTTGCCGGCAGCCTACGCCTTGTCGCGTCCTGACTTTTATGGACATCGAACTTTCACGAGTTTCTTGTTAGTAACGATGTTTGTCAGCGGTGGGTTAATTCCAAGTTACTTATTAATTAAAAATTTAGGGATGTTAAACACCGTTTGGGCATTGGTTTTACCAGGTGCAGCTTCCGTGTATAACATTGTCGTAACAAGAACGTTCTTCCAAACAACGATTCCACGTGAAATGGAAGAGGCCGCAATTATTGATGGCTGTTCCGACTTTAAACTATTCATGAAGATTGTGTTACCATTATCGACACCCATTATCGCAGTTATGGCGTTATTTTATGGGGTTGGACATTGGAATGGCTTCTTTAGCGCTTTAATTTATTTATCAGACAAAGCAATGTACCCATTGCAAATGGTTTTACGTGAAATCTTAGTTTTACAAGATATGTCTTCAAATTCAATTGGTGGCACAATGACTGGGGAAATGGCCGAGCTAATGTATTCAAAACAACAATTGGCTGCAGTGATTAAATATGGTGTCATGATTGTGTCAACGTTACCAATTATCATGGTTTATCCTTTCTTACAAAAATATTTTGTAAAAGGCATGATGGTTGGATCTGTTAAAGGTTAGTTTTTAATTATGTTTAAAACGACAGTTGTCGATTTAATAAAATAATCGTTTTGAAGGGGAGAAAGAGATGAAAAAAACAAACGTATTAGTCGGTTTACTTGCCTGTGGAGTACTATTGGCTGCCTGTGGTGGCGGAACAACTGATGGTAGCGGAAACGCATCTGGCGGAAACGATAAAGATAAAAGTGGAGTCGAATTAGGAACTGTCGGCGAATTTCCGGTTGTAAAAGAAAAACTGGAAATGACCATGATGGGACCAGGTACCGGAATGGCAGAATGGAAAGATATGCCAGTATTCCAAGAAATGGCTGAAAAATCAAATATTGAATTTACTTTTACAACACCGCCAACAGCTGACTTTGCGACTAAATTAAACTTAGCATTTGCGAGTGGCGATTTACCAGATGTATTATTTGGTACCGACACAAATTCATTAACCCCAGCAATGGAAATGGATTATGGTAGCCAAGGCATCTTAGTCGCTTTAGAAGAGTTAATTGAAGAAAACATGCCAAACTTCAGTAAAATTTTAGAAGAAAATCCAGACATTCGAAAATCAATTACAACACCAGATGGTCATATTTATTCATTACCGATGATTCACCGAGGTGAAACAGCAATCTGGCCACGCGGACCACTTTGGTACAATGGTGAATGGCTAGAAGCTCTAGGTGTTAAAGAATTGCCAAAAACAACGGATGAATTTTATGACTTACTTGTTCGTTTCCGTGATGAAGATCCAAACGGTAACGGTAAAAAAGACGAAATTCCATTGACTGACGTGAAAATGGACTCTACACGTCCATGGTTATTAGGTGCCTTTGGTTTAACCGATCGCACGATTGAAGAAATCGATGGGGAAGTTGTTTTTGCACCAATTACTGAAAACTATAAAGAGTTTGTAACATATATGAACAAGCTGTACTCTGAAAAACTACTGGATCCAGAAGTATATTCTCAAGCAGATGAACAGAAAAAAGCCAAAGGCCAAAACAACCAACTTGGTTTATTCCCTGACTGGTTCTCATTCTTTACAACTGGACGTACTGAAAAAGAGTCTATTATTGATCCAATGTTCCATCCATTAACATCAGATATTAGCCCAGAAGCGGTAGCACCAGCAAGTACGCGTATGGGTCGTGCAACATTTGCGATTACGAGTAATAATCCTTCACCGGCGGCAGCTTTGAGATGGGTTGATTATTTCTACTCTCCAGAAGGCAATGATTTCTTAAGTGTTGGACCTGAAGGGGCACTTTGGGAGTATGCAGAAAACGATAAAGGCGAACAAGTTCGTATCTTTACGGAAGGAGTCGATCTAAGTAACACGGAAGAATCTCGTGCGAAAATCACCCCTAACTATGGAATTACAGTACCAACAATGGCATTCCCTGATAGTAAAGAGGACTTCCCACCAGTTATTGGCGCGCCAAATGATGAAGTAGATACAACATTCAATGATTTCTTAGGTAAAGAAACTTCAGAAAAAATTGAACCATTTGCAAAAGTAACTTACCCATTATTATACTTAACAAATGAAGAGTCTGATAAAGTTCGCGATGCAGCGACTGACTTAAAAACATATGTAGAGCAAATGGAAGCGAAATTTATCACAGGTGTTGAGCCAATCGAAAACTGGGATAAATACGTGAAAACAATCGAAGGTATGGGCGTGAAGGAATACGTAGAAGTATACCAACAAGCATACGATCGTTGGGCTAAATAATAAAATAATCAAAAAGGTGTTTCCAATTGAAAAATTGGAGACACCTTTTTTAAAATTCTTTGATAGTTGAGTCTTCCGATAAAATGGGGAGTAAAATCGTAACGAGTGTTCCCATTCCTTCTTGGCTATCAAATAGCAACCCATATTTGTCACCAAAGTAAAACTTAATTCGTTGATTAATATTACTTAACCCGTAACCTTGAGCTTTTTTGATAAAAATATTATCGAGTTGTTCGATATTAAAGCCAGTCCCGTTATCTTCAATCTTAATTGAGAAAATATCATCAGTTTCACGTTGAGTTTTAATTGATAAAAGTTGATTGGGTAAATCTTGACTAAACCCGTGTTCGATAGCATTTTCAACAATTGGTTGAAACAATAAATGGATGATTGGAACTTCTAATAACGTTGTATCAATATCGTAATTAACAGTAAAGCGATTAGGGTGTAAGAAAAGTTGTAAATCAATATAAGTTTGAACGTTATCGAGCTCATCCTGGAGTAAAATCTTATTTTTTCCTTTGTTGAGGGTTGTTCGATAATATTTTGATAATAATTGAATCGCATAGCTAATTTCTTCTTGCCCGGATATAACCGCATGCCAGTTAACAGCGGATAACGTATTGTATAAAAAGTGCGAGTTGATCTGATTAATCATAGCCTGATATTCACGGTCTTTACTTTCTAAATGATTGTTATAGTTTTCTTTTTGTAAAGTTAGCACCATCTCTAGCATATCTTGAATATCATTACTCAGCTCTAAAAATTCTTCTTGTTGTTCAATCAGGATAGGCTTAGGATCATTACTTAAAGACCGGTTGACGCGTTGTTTTAGATGGGTAATTTCTTGACTGATATTGCGTGTAAAGAAACGTGACATGTAATAAGCAATCCCAATCGAACATAAAATTGTAATAATAGCGATAAACAAAAAGGTACTATCCGTTTTTGGCAATGATGATTCGTTTAAATAAAGTGTCCAGGGCGTATTCTCAATTTTAGCTTGGTAGTGCTTTGTAAAGTCAATTGGATTAGGGGGATAAATTTGTTTGTTCTCTAGAAAAATCCCACCTAAAATTCGTCCCTCGCTAGAATAGAAAGCGGGGAAAATATCTTTCTTTTTAACGGTCATTAGAACAAACGTTTTAAATGAAGTCGATCCCGGAAAACCGCCAAAAACACCAAGGGTTTCTGTGTCTAACTCTACCCATTGAGCATTGTTTGAGCGTAATTTTTGGGGATCTAACGGGAACTCTTTCATTCCTTCTAAAGATAAAATATTTAATCGCTGATTGGCATAGCTTGAATCTGTAAAAAATAATATTCGATCAATCGCTGGATTCGTGACACGAATATAATCGAGAGAGGGGTCGAATGTATCTCGAAAGAAGAGATAGCGATCAAACATTGAAATATTTTCGGTGTAGAGTGCACTTTGAAAGGCAGTATTTTCGGTTAATAAGCTAAGGGAATGGCGAAAATCGTCAACGTGCGTTGTAATATTTCGTTCGGTTTGTAGCAGGACATCACTTAAAGCCTCTTCTTGGGTCTGACGAGCCAT
>DXBN01000076.1 GCA_019116505.1 Candidatus Enterococcus avicola
ATTGAAAAGACTGATTTAGTCGTGACTTATGAAGAAATCAACGATAAAACGGTAGAAGGAATCAAACATACTAAATATCCAGCGATGGGCGTACAATTCCAACCGGACGCCTCACCTGGAACACACGATGCATTATATTTATTTGATGAATTTTTAGCAATGATGGATGCATGGAAGGAGCGCAACTAATGCCAAAGAGAACAGATATTAAAAAAATTATGGTTATCGGATCAGGTCCAATTATTATCGGTCAAGCAGCCGAATTTGATTACGCAGGAACACAAGCTTGTTTAGCTTTAAAAGAAGAAGGTTATGACGTTGTTTTAGTTAACTCAAATCCAGCGACAATCATGACGGATAAAGAAATTGCTGATAAAGTATATATTGAGCCGATTACGTTTGAATTTGTTTCTCGCATTTTGCGTAAAGAACAACCAGATGCGCTTTTACCTACACTAGGTGGTCAAACTGGATTAAACATGGCGATTGAATTAGCCAAATCGGGTATTTTAGAGGAACTTTCAATCGAATTACTAGGAACAAAACTTTCAGCGATTGACCAAGCAGAAGATCGTGATTTATTTAAACAATTGATGGAAGAATTGCACCAACCAATCCCAGAATCAGTTATCGTAACAACGGTGGAAGAAGCTGTTGATTTTGCCAACGAAATTGGCTATCCAATTATTGTTCGTCCAGCCTTTACAATGGGTGGTACTGGTGGTGGTATGTGTGATAACGAAGAAGAGTTACGCCATATTGCAGAAAATGGTTTGAAATTATCGCCAGCTACTCAATGTTTAATTGAACGTAGTATTGCTGGTTATAAAGAAATTGAATATGAAGTGATGCGTGATTCATCTGATAACGCCATCGTTGTTTGTAACATGGAGAACTTCGATCCGGTGGGAATTCATACAGGAGATTCAATCGTATTAGCGCCAAGTCAAACGTTAACGGATTATGAACACCAAATGTTACGTGATGCGTCACTAGATATCATTCGCGCCTTAAAAATAGAAGGTGGTTGTAACGTTCAGTTAGCTTTAGATACGGATAGCTTTAACTATTATGTGATTGAAGTCAATCCGCGTGTTTCACGTTCTTCCGCTTTGGCAAGTAAAGCAACTGGATTCCCAATTGCCAAAATTGCAGCCAAAATTGCGGTTGGTTTAACATTAGATGAAATGATTAATCCTGTAACTGGAACAAGTTTTGCTGCTTTTGAACCGACGATCGATTACGTTGTTTCAAAAATCCCGCGTTGGCCTTTTGACAAATTCGAATCAGGCGAACGTCTACTTGGAACACAAATGAAAGCCACTGGTGAAGTGATGTCAATGGGCCGTAATATTGAAGAATCACTTTTAAAAGCGGTTCGTTCGTTAGAAATTGGCGCCTATCATATCGAGCTTGCTGAGTTGGCTGATGTTTCAGAAGAAGAATTGCAAACAAAACTCGTTAAAGCTCAAGACGATCGTTTATTCTACGTAGCAGAAGCATTCCGTCGCGAT
Source organism: Candidatus Enterococcus avicola (assembly GCA_019116505.1). Taxonomy (GTDB): domain Bacteria; phylum Bacillota; class Bacilli; order Lactobacillales; family Enterococcaceae; genus Enterococcus_I; species Enterococcus_I eurekensis. The sequence continues at coordinate 1,515 of DXBN01000076.1, forward strand.
TACACGATTGAACAACTAAATGACCTAACAAAAATTGACCCATTGTTCTTGGATAAAATTTTACATATTATTGAAATTGAACGCGAATTAGCCGCAAATCCAAATGATTTTGCTATTTTAAAAATCGCCAAAGAAAATGGCTTTGCCGATCGTAAAATTGGTGAACTTTGGAACATGTCAGAAATAGCCGTTCGTGAGTTGAGATTAGAAAAAGGCTTAAAACCAGTTTATAAAATGGTTGATACTTGTGCGGCTCAATTTGAATCAAACACGCCTTATTTCTATGGTAGCTATGAAACAGAAAACGAAAGTGTCCGTAGTGAAAAACCATCGGTGCTTGTACTAGGTTCCGGTCCGATCCGGATTGGTCAAGGGGTTGAGTTTGACTACGCAACAGTGCATTCCGTTAAAGCGATCCAAGAACTTGGTTACGAAGCCATTATTATGAATAGCAACCCAGAGACTGTATCAACGGATTTTTCTATCTCAGATAAATTATACTTTGAACCATTAACGTTAGAAGATGTATTAAACGTTGTCGATCTTGAGCAACCAGTCGGTGTGATTGTTCAATTTGGTGGCCAAACAGCGATTAATTTAGCCGAGCCTTTATCTAAAGCGGGCGTTAAAATTTTAGGGACAACCATTGAGGATCTCGATCGTGCTGAAAACCGTGATTTATTTGAGAAAGCCTTGAAAGAGTTAGGTATTCCACAACCATTAGGAGATACTGCCACGAATACAAAAGATGCAGTCGTAATCGCTGAAAGAATCGGTTATCCTGTACTTGTACGACCAAGCTATGTTTTAGGTGGCCGTGGTATGGAAATCGTCGAAAATCAACACGATTTGGAAGACTATATGGAAAACGCGGTGAAAGCATCGCCAGAACATCCAGTCTTAATTGACCGTTACTTACTTGGAAAAGAGTGCGAAGTCGATGCGATTTGCGATGGTGAGACAGTTTTACTTCCTGGAATTATGGAGCATATTGAACGCGCAGGTGTTCACTCAGGAGATTCAATGGCTGTTTATCCGCCACAAAATCTTTCAGATAAGATTATTCAAACGATTGAAGACTATACGAAACGTTTAGCGATTGGCTTAAATTGTATTGGAATGATGAACATCCAGTTTGTTATTCATGATGAGACTGTGTATGTCATTGAAGTGAATCCACGGGCAAGTCGTACGGTACCATTCTTAAGTAAAGTAACTGATATCCCGATGTCTCAAGTTGCAACCAAAGCGATTTTAGGTGAAAAACTAAAAGATTTAGGTTACAAATCTGGTTTAGTTCCAACTTCTGTGATGGTTCATATTAAAGCGCCAGTCTTCTCATTTACGAAATTACTTAAGGTCGATACTTATTTAGGCCCAGAAATGAAATCAACTGGTGAAGTAATGGGAACCGATGTTAACTTAGAAAAAGCACTTTATAAAGCTTTTGAAGCTTCTGGCTTACGTATTCCTGAATTTGGCTCAGCTTTATTTACGATTGCTGACGAAACAAAAGAAGAAGCACTAGCTTTAGCTAAGCGCTTCTCAGAAATTGGCTTTAGTTTAACAGCAACAAGCGGTACAGCGGAATTCTTAAACAGTCATGGTCTTTCTGTGAAGTCAATTGCTAAAATTAGCGAAGAAAGTCAAGAAGCAACCGTAGTTGACTTAATTCGCAATGGAAGCACACAACTGGTCATTAATACAATGGATAAAAATCGTCAAAATGCTTCACAAGATGGTTTTATTATTCGACGCGAAGCAGTCGAACATGGCGTACCATTATTTACTTCACTTGATACTGCCGATGCGATTTTAAAAGTAATGGAATCCCGCGCATTTTCAACGAAAGCAATATAAGCAATATATCTTGAAAGGAGATTATCTCATGAAAGTAGAGATGATGGAAATCACTTCACAGCAATTACTTGCCCCGAGAATTTATGAAATGACGCTTAAAGGAGAGCTTGTCAAAGAAATGGACCAACCTGGTCAATTTTTACACCTACGTGTTCCAGATAGCGCTTTGTTATTACGTCGTCCAATAAGTATCAATGACATTAATCAAGAGGAGGGAACTTGCCGCATTATTTACCGTGTCGAAGGAGATGGAACAAAAATCTTCGCCGAAATGCAGGCAGGTGACTTAATCGATGTTATGGGCCCGTTAGGAAATGGTTTCGTAATTGATCATCTAAATGAAGGAGATGTCGCCTTTATCATTGGTGGGGGAATTGGTATTCCGCCATTGTACGAACTTTCAAAACAACTGGTTGCTAAAAAGGTCAAACCGATTCACTTCTTGGGTTATGCTTCAAAAGAAGTCTTGTACTATGAAGACGAATTTAAAGCCTTAGGTCCAACCTACATTGCAACGGATGATGGCACACATGGTGTACATGGAAATGTTGGACATCTTTTCGATTTAGTTAGCGAACAAGCAAACGCAGTCTTTTCTTGTGGTAGTAACGGCTTATTAAAAGCCGTAGAAGCTAAATTTGCTAGTGAAGTGGAAAATGTTCAATTGTCGCTAGAATCACGGATGGCTTGTGGAATGGGTGCGTGTTACGCTTGTGTTTGCAAATTGAAAGATGATGAAACTGGACTGAAAAGTGTGAAAGTCTGTGACGAAGGTCCAGTCTTCCCAGCTGGAAAGGTGGTACTGTAATGACAACAAATCCTTTAGCAGTCAAACTACCCGGTTTAGATTTAAAAAATCCAATCATTCCAGCAAGTGGTTGTTTTGGATTCGGTAAAGAATACAACAAATATTATGATATTAGTCAGTTAGGTTCAGTCATGATTAAAGCAACTACCCCTGAACCACGTTTTGGTAACCCGACACCTCGGGTTGCTGAAACACCAAGTGGTATGTTAAACGCAATTGGTTTACAAAATCCTGGACTAGAAGTCGTGATGACAGAAATTTTACCTGATTTAGCGAAAAGTCATCCGGGATTTCCAATTATTGCTAACGTTGCAGGATCGACGGAAGATGATTATGTGACTGTTTGTCGCGAAATTAGTCAAGCGCCAAACGTCAAAGCGATTGAATTAAATATTTCCTGTCCGAACGTTAAACAAGGGGGCATTACTTTTGGAACTGATCCAATGGTTGCAGGTGCATTGACCGAAGCAGTCAAAAAAGTTTCAAAAGTTCCTGTCTATGTGAAGTTATCACCAAATGTTACGGATATCGTACCGATTGCCCAAGCGATTGAAGCAGGAGGTGCGGATGGTTTTACAATGATTAACACGCTACTTGGCATGCGAATTGATTTAAAAACTCGTCAACCGATTTTAGCCAATCGTACCGGTGGTTTATCTGGTCCAAGTATCAAACCCGTAGCTATTCGTTTAATCAATCAAGTGGCAGCTATTTCAAAACTACCAATTATTGGGATGGGTGGAATTATGACAGTCGATGATGTGATTGAGATGTATTTAGCAGGTGCCAGTGCTGTAGGGATTGGTACGGCTAATTTTACGGATCCTTACATTTGTCCGAAATTAATCGCAGAATTACCTGTTCGTATGAAAGAATTAGGGATTGAGTCACTAGAACAATTAATTAAAGAAGTTAGAGAGGCCCGTGAAGCATGATAAACCGACCAATTATTGCCTTAGATTTTCCATCAAGAGTTGAAATTGAAACCTTTTTAAGTTTATTCCCAACGAAAGAAAAATTATTTCTAAAAGTTGGTATGGAAATTTTTTATCAAGAAGGTCCTGAAATTGTTCGTTGGTTACGTTCACTTGGGCATGATGTCTTTTTAGATTTAAAATTACACGACATTCCTAATACGGTTAGCCGTGCGATGGAAAGAATTGCTAACTTAGGCGTAGCAATTACCAACGTACATGCTGCAGGTGGAATTGAAATGATGGCAGCAGCTAAAGCTGGACTAGTTAAAGGAACGCCAGAAGGTCAAACAATTCCTCAATTGATTGCTGTGACACAGCTGACTTCGACTTCAGAAGAACAAATGCAACACGATCAATTAATCACAGTTAGTTTGGAAGAAAGCGTGCTAAACTATGCGAAATGTACTCAAGCAGCGGGCTTAGATGGTGTTGTTTGCTCGGCTTTAGAAGCTGGAAAAATTCATAGTGTAACCTCGGATACATTTATGTGTTTAACACCAGGCATCCGTCCAACAGGGGCAGCAGTTGGAGACCAAAAACGTGTAGTGACACCCGTTTTAGCGAAGGAAATTGGTTCAAATGCGATAGTTGTTGGCCGTCCAGTCACTCAAGCAGAAAATCCATATGAAGCCTATCAAGCGATTAAAAACGAATGGAATGGAGTAAAATAAATGTCAACTTTAGAAAAGAAAATTGCAGCAGATTTATTAAAAATTGAAGCCGTCTTTTTAAGTCCAGAAAAGCCATTTACTTGGGCGAGTGGCTTAAAAAGCCCAATTTATTGTGATAACCGTATGACGATGAGCTATCCTGCTGTACGTCGTGAAATTGCTCAAGGATTAGCTGAAAAAATTAAGGCTGAATTTCCAGATGTTGAAGTGATTGCTGGTACAGCAACAGCAGGGATTCCACATGCAGCTTGGATTGCAGAAATTTTAGATTTACCAATGGTTTATATCCGCAGTAAAGCGAAAGAACACGGTAAAGGCAATCAAATCGAAGGTCGTATTACTGAAGGTCAAAAAATGGTCGTTGTTGAAGATTTAATTTCAACTGGCGGTAGTGTTTTAGAAGCTTGTGAAGCAGCCAAACGCGAAGGAGCAGATGTTGTAGGTGTCGCAGCAATCTTCACTTATGAATTACCAAAAGGATTAGAAAATTTTGCAAATGCTCAAATTCCTTTAGTAACCTTAACAAATTACACAACGTTATTAGAAAGTGCACTAGAAGCGAACTATATCGAAGAAAAAGATTTAGAACTTTTAGCAAACTGGAAAAAAGATCCAGTAAACTGGTTAAATAAATAATAGTAAAAGGCGCAGATTATTGATTCAATCTGCGCCATTTTATTATGGTTATTCGTCAAAGTGTGTTGATGGGTCCAAAATGAGTAAAAATAATCGTCAAAATCGGTAGAGAAATTTGTTTCTCTGTCGATTTTTTGACATTAGAAAAGAGGGGCCGAGCCTCCCGCTCCCCTGCGAAAAATCACCCTGTTGGCGAAAGCTGCGAGACCGCTTCGAAACGGTATGAAATGAGCAGCGACTCGGTAATAAGCCATAATCTTTTTGAAAGTACAAAATACTTTCAAACGATTCTTTGCT
>DXBN01000077.1 GCA_019116505.1 Candidatus Enterococcus avicola
GATTGCTAAAGTTTTGATAAAAATTGTTACGTAAAACTTCCGTATCATTAACAATTCGAGCTGAGATTTTACCGGCTGGTTTATCATCAAAATAAGAAACAGGGAGTTGTTGCATTTTTTCATGGGCATCATCGCGTATTCTTTTACTAACACGATTTGAAGCGAAGGCAAATAATAAAAAACTGGCATAGCCGGTTATCGCACTAATGATTGTTATTAACATGAAAAAGCCGAATTGTTGGATCAAAAAGTTAATCGGGATTAATTGATTATTTGTGATGCGTTCAGAAACGATATCAATAATTTTTTTCCCAATCATTGGTGCATAAATTGTTGTACCAGCCGATACGATGGATAGCAGCAAACCGAAGCCGTAAAAAAGTGGTTCGGTTGCCAAATAACTGAGTAGGCGCTTAAATGTTTTCATGTTGATCTTCCTCCAATTGCTGTTTCAGATGTTGTTGGTAGTACCAGCCCTTTTGTTGCAATAATTGTTCTGGTGTACCGTATTCAGCAATTTTTCCTTGATCCATCACGATGACTTTATGGGCTTTAGCCACAGTAGACAGGCGATGGGTAATAATAATGGTTGTTTGACCTTTTCGAATCGTTTGAATATTTCGTATAATCGCTTGTTCTGTTTTAGCATCAACAGCAGAAAGCGAGTCGTCAAGAATTAGTAATTCCGGTTGGCGAATTAAACCGCGAGCAATCGAGATTCGTTGCTTTTGTCCACCAGAAATCGAAACGCCTTTTTCACCAATTAAAGTATCCAATCCTTCGGTCATCCGGTTTAAGTCCTTGGTGAAGTCAGCGAATTCTACGACATCGTGTATTTCTTGTTCAGTCGCTCGATCTTTTCCAAAGCGAATATTATACGCGACATTTTTTGAAAATAAAATGTGTTCTTGAGGAACGTAACCAATTTGCTTTTCTAAATCCGCAATTTGGTAGTTTTGAATCGGTTGTTCATTAATCGAGAGGCTACCAGCGGGATTGACTGGATACTGACGAAGTAATTGACGGATTAAAGTCGTTTTACCACTACCCGTTGGACCGACAATTCCTAAAGTTTCGCCTTGTTTAATCTCTAGATTAATTTTTTCGATAGTCGGTGTCTCATTTGTCGGATATTTAAAGGAGTAATCATTAAAACGAATTGTTTGAATGCCTGATAATTCTGATTGACCAGAAGCTTCAACTAAATCATTTGCTTGTAAAATTTCTTCCACTTTACGGAAGGAAACGTTACCTTGTTGATAAACTAAAACAATATCTGATAAACCCCAAATTGAACCACTCAACATTCCTAAATAAATTTGAAATGAAATGAGTTCACCAATGGTCATTTGTCCCTGACTAATTAAGTAGCCACTATAAGTTAATCCTAGAGCCATGCTAAGTCCGGTAAATAATTTAGCAATTGGACCAACGGCACCGTTATAAAGGACTAGCTGATTAGCTTTTTCTAAAACTTGGTTCGTTCTCTTTTTGAATTGTTGTTGTTCCAAATCTTTTTTAACATACGCCCGCATGACGCGCACACCGTCAACGACTTCTAAAACTTCATTGCTTAATGTTGCGACCGCATCTCGATTGGCTTCGTATAAAATGTCAATCTTTTTCCAGAGCTTAAAGATAAATAAAGCAAAGAAAATCAGCGGTAAGACGCTAAGCAAGGTCACTTTCAAGGAAATCGTTAGAATCATAATAATCAAAATACTAAGCGCCCAAGTAATATTCGAAACAATCAGCATAAAGCCGTAACCGATCGTATCACCCAGAAATTCAATGTCACTCGTCATCCGTGTCATTAAATCCCCGGAGCGAAATCGTTCGTAAAAAGGTGTCCGTAATTGTAATAAACGACGGTAAAGTTGACTACGTAAGCCATTTTGATAGCGATAAGATTGGCTAAAAAGTAGGACAACCCAAGTGATATCAACTAAATAAATTAAAATAATTGCTCCCAAAAAGATGCCTAAATAAAAGAATAAATTTTCATTCGTTAATGTCTGATTGACCATTGAATCAATAAATTGTTGAATGAGATAATTAGGAACAACGGCTAGAGCAGAGGATAACAGTGCAAAAATTGTCGTAATTCCATAAATATAAGGATGTTTTTTGATATAAGTCCAAAAAATTGTTAACATGATTTGTACCTCGTTTTCTATAATTTCAATTGTTAAAGAGGAAAAAAGCACACAAAAAAGCCTAGTATCGTCCATCAGTCTAACTGAACAATACTAGGCAAAAATTTCCATAAAAAGTTTACGTCAAAAAGACGTTACTTTGCTACGTTGTACCTATTTGTAAAGGAGTCTGATAAGATATTCGAAATAGATTGGTTGTGTTGTGTGTTCAAGTATTTCATCGTAAAAACTCCTTCCTTTAAAATTTGATAAGCCAAATGTACTATAGATAACGCGTGTTGTAAAGCGTAAAATGAAAATAATTTTAATTTTATTTTAAGAAAATTCGTTTTTTTGTTATTTTATCATCAGACAATTCTTGTTATTTGATGGATTTTTTTATGCATTCGAATCAAACTTTGATACAATAAAAGTAATATTAAAATGAG
>DXBN01000078.1 GCA_019116505.1 Candidatus Enterococcus avicola
TAGAATATAGAACCGTAGGAACTACGGGGATAGCTTAGTAAACAAGAGAAACCTCTGTGAGTAAAGAAATACGCTTGCAAGTATGTTCTGTTCCTAAGAATCTCGTGACTTCAGTCATGAGAGGTTCAATAAATAAATAAGATTTATTACCAGGATAAGTTGTTTTGTTTACTATTGATTAAAAAAATAAAAGAAAAAGCGAAAGAGACTTGCATTTTTTTATTAGAAGTGTTTAAATGAAAACATATTTGATTGATAAAAAAGACACCTGCATTTGAGAGTCTTCTATTAGAGAGGAAAAGCTTGGCTGAAAATTTTCCAGAAGAAAACCAAAGAATGACCACTTTTTTACGAACCTTTGTCGAAGCAGAGGCGGTCGTTTCCGTTATCACGTTTGAGAAATATATAATGTTTTGATTATATATTGAAATTTAGGTGGAACCACGATGATACGTCCTAATATCGCATAAGCGGTATGAGGGCTTTTTTTATTGTAAAAAAACAGGAATTACAATAAAAATATTATATTTAGGAGGATAAAAAATGATTAAAGTAACATTTCCCGACGGCGCAATTAAAGAATTTGCAGCTGGGATTACAACCAAAGAAATCGCAGAAAGCATTTCAAAAAGTTTAGCGAAAAAAGCATTAGCTGGAAAAGTCAATGGTGAATTAGTTGATTTAGATTTTGGTATTGAAGTTGATGCGGCTTTAGAAATTATTACACCTGACCACGAGGATGCACTCACTTTATTACGTCATTCAACTGCTCACTTAATGGCTCATGCGATGCGTCATTTATACCCAAATATTCATTTTGGCGTTGGCCCAGCGATCGATTCAGGTTTTTACTACGATACAGATAATGGGGAACACCCAGTAACTGCGGAGGATTTACCAGCGATTGAAGCAGAGATGATGAAAATCGTTAAAGAAAATCATCCAATTGTTCGCCGCGTTTTATCAAAAGCAGAAGCGTTAGAACTATTTGCAGGCGACCCTTATAAAGAAGAGTTAATTAATGATTTGCCAGAAGATGAAATTATTACAGCTTACGAGCAAGGTGATTTCGTTGATTTATGTCGTGGACCACATATGCCTTCAACTGGCCGTATTCAAATTTTCCAATTACTTTCAGTAGCTGGTGCTTACTGGCGCGGTAATTCTGATAATCATATGATGCAACGTGTTTATGGAACAGCCTTTTTTGATAAAAAAGCCTTAAAAGAATTTATTCAAATGCGTGAAGAAGCCAAAGAGCGTGACCATCGTAAATTAGGAAAAGAATTAGATTTATTTATGCTATCACCAGAAGTTGGTGCAGGTTTACCATTCTGGTTACCAAAAGGTGCGACAATTCGCCGTACAATCGAGCGCTACATTACCGATAAAGAAATTGCTTTAGGTTACCAACATGTTTATACACCAATTATGGCGAACGTGGAGTTTTATAAAACATCTGGTCACTGGGCACATTATCATGAAGACATGTTCCCACCAATGGACATGGGTGATGGTGAAATGCTTGTCTTACGTCCGATGAACTGCCCACATCACATGATGGTTTATAAAAACGATATTCATTCATACCGTGAATTACCAATTCGTATTGCTGAACTTGGTCAAATGCACCGTTACGAAAAATCAGGTGCATTATCTGGATTACAACGTGTACGTGAGATGACATTAAATGACGGTCATACATTTGTTCGTCCGGATCAAATTAAAGATGAATTTAAACGCACACTCAATCTAATGACGGCTGTTTACGAAGACTTTAATATTACGGATTACCGTTTACGTTTAAGTTACCGTGACCCGAAAAATACTGAAAAATATTTTGATGATGACAATATGTGGAATCACGCGGAAAAAGTCTTAAAAGAAGTAATGGATGAAGTGGGTCTAGAATATTTTGAAGCAGAAGGTGAAGCAGCTTTCTATGGACCAAAATTAGATGTGCAAGTTAAAACAGCTTTAGGTAATGAAGAAACATTGTCAACAATTCAATTAGACTTCTTATTACCAGAACGTTTTGATTTAACTTATGTGGGTGAAGATGGAGAGAACAGTCACCGTCCAGTCGTTATTCACCGTGGAATTGTTTCAACAATGGAACGTTTTGTTGCTTACTTAACAGAAGTATACAAAGGCGCGTTCCCAACTTGGTTAGCACCAATTCAAGCGACAATTATTCCAGTTTCAGTTGAAGCGCACCATGAATACGCACAATTAGTAAAAGAACGTCTGCAAGAAAAAGGCATTCGTGTTGAGTTAGATGACCGCAATGAAAAATTGGGTTATAAAATTCGTGCGTCTCAAACACAAAAAATTCCATATCAAATCGTTGTCGGCGACCAGGAAGTGAATGATTCCGCAGTTAACATTCGTCGTTATGGTTCAAAAGAAACAAGTGTTCAAACGTTAGATATGTTTGTAGATGCAATTGTCGCGGATGTTTTAAATCGTAGTAAATAGAAAATGAAGAAATGTGAGTTAGGCACGATTTCCTTGAATTTTCTGAAAAGATATGTTATATTTCTAAATGTAATGATACTTGAGTCGAGTGAGGGGCAATTTTCCCCTCACTCTTTTTATGGAATGAATTGGCTTGCGTTACGAGATATTAAAGGAGGGATCACATTTTGAGTACGGTTGTGGAAACTGTTACGGATTTAGTAACACCGATTTTGGAAGCGGAAAATTTTGAGTTAGTTGAGGTAGAATTTGCCAAAGAGGGAAAAAACTGGTTTTTACGTGTGTTTATTGATAAAGAAGGCGGTATTGATCTTGAAGACTGTGCGCTTGTTAGTGAACGTTTAAGTGATGCCTTAGATGCAGTTGATCCAGATCCAATTCCACAAGCTTATTTTCTTGAGGTTTCGTCTCCTGGAGCAGAACGTCCATTGAAAAAAGAAAGTGACTATGAAAAAGCTTTAGGTGAGTATATTCATGTTTCTTTCTATCAATCAGTTGACGGCGAAAAACAATACGAAGGCTTTTTACAATCGTTTGACGATCAAGAATTAGTGTTGAAAGTGCGTATCAAAACAAGAGAAAAAGAAATGACTTTTGAACGTAAAAATATTGCCCAAGCTCGTTTAGCGGTTCAATTTTAATAACGGAGGATTCAAAGAAGATGAGTAAAGAAATGTTAAACGCCTTAGATGCATTAGAAGCAGAAAAAGGCATCGCTAAAGAAGTCGTAATTGAAGCGCTAGAAGCGGCTTTAATTTCAGCTTATAAACGCCATTATGGCCAATCACAAAACGTGGAAGTTGTTTTTGATAATAAAAAAGGAAATATCCATGTTTATGCAGTAAAAGAAGTAACAGAAGAAGTGATGGATTCTCAATTAGAAGTATCATTAAAAGATGCGATTTTAATTAATCCGGCTTACGAAATTGGAGATAAGATTCGTTTTGAAGTAACACCAAAAGATTTCGGACGTATTGCAGCACAAACGGCTAAACAAGTTATTTTACAACGTGTACGCGAAGCAGAACGTAATATTATTTATACTGAATTCAGTGCCTATGAAAATGATATTATGCAAGGAATCGTTGAACGCCAAGACAATCGTTACATTTATGTGAACTTAGGTAAAATCGAAGCGGTTTTATCAAAACAAGACCAAATGGCAAACGAATTTTACCAACCGCATGACAGAATTAAAGTTTACGTATCTAAAGTGGAAAATACATCAAAAGGGCCTCAAGTTTTTGTAAGTCGTAGCCATCCCGATTTATTACGTCGCTTATTCGAGCAAGAAGTACCAGAAGTATATGATGGTACGGTTGAAATTGTCAGCATTGCACGTGAAGCAGGCGATCGTTCAAAAATTGCGGTTCGCTCACACGATGCAAATGTTGATCCAGTTGGTACATGTGTTGGACCAAAAGGACAACGTGTTCAAGCATTAGTGAATGAATTAAAAGGCGAAAATATGGATATTGTTGAGTGGAGTGAAGATCCAGCAGTCTTTATCGGGAATGCTTTAAACCCGGCAGAAGTTAGCGATGTGATTTTCTCAGCTGACAATCCAAAAGCTTGTACAGTAGTCGTACCTGACTATCAATTATCATTAGCGATTGGTAAACGTGGCCAAAATGCTCGTTTAGCTGCAAAACTAACTGGATTCAAGATTGATATTAAATCAGAGTCTGACATGATGAGCTATTACGAAAACTTAGAAAAAGAAGAAGCTGCCAACGAATCAGCCGTTAATCAAGAAATTATGGAAAACCCAGATATGACTGCGGATGATTATGAAAATGTAACGTTCGAACAAGAATAATTTCGAGGTGGGATTTGTATGAAAAAAAGAAAAATTCCGATGAGAAAATCTGTTGTTTCGGGTGAAATGTTTCCGAAAAAAGAATTGTTACGCATTGCCCGTTCTAAAGAAGGGGTTGTTTCAATCGATCCAACAGGTAAAGCACCTGGTCGTGGCGCTTATTTAGCGCTCGAACCAAAAGAAGCCCAAGAAGCTTGGGATAAAAAGGTTTTTGATCGCGTTTTAGAAACAAAAATCTCAGATGAATTCTACCAAGAATTACTAGATTATGTTACGCATCAAAAAGCCCGAAAAGAGTTGTTTGCAAATGAATAAACAAAAAGCATTAAATTTATTAGGCCTCGCAATGCGCGCAGGTAAATTAGTCTCTGGTGAAGAGTTAACTTTGAAAGACATTCGAGCACAAAAAGTGCATCTTGTTTTTATCGCTAACGATGCTGGAAAAAATACACAAAAAAACATAAAAGACAAAAGTTCTTTTTACGAAGTTTCTTGCTCAACTGATTTTAATTCAAACGAGTTAAGTCAGGCAATTGGCAAAAGTCGGATGGTCGTAGGCGTTAAAGACCGTGGATTTGCTGAGAAGATGAAGGAACTATTACTAGGTTAGGAAGGTGATTACATGACTACTAAAAGAGTCTATGAAATTGCAAAAGAAATGAATACATCGAGTAAAGAAATTATCGATAAAGCACACACACTAGGAATTACAGTTAAGAACCACATGGCAGTAATCTCTGAAGCGCAAGAGCGTTCAATTCGTCAATCATTTAATAAAAAATCAGGCCAAAACCGCTCAGGTCAAAAACCAAGCCAAGGACAAAATCGTCCAGCACAAGGATCGAACCAAAATCATCCGGCCCAAGGCCAAGGGCAAAACCGCCCAGCACAAGGATCGAACCAAAATCGTCCGGCTCAAGGTCAAGGGCAAAAC
>DXBN01000079.1 GCA_019116505.1 Candidatus Enterococcus avicola
AGAGAAACCTCTGTGAGTAAAGAAATACGCTTGCAAGTATGTTCTGTTCCTAAGAATCTCGTGACTTCAGTCATGAGAGGTTCAATGGTAGTCTATTGCTCATTTGTGGTGCGATTCTTTATTTTTACAAACGACGATTTTGGGATCGTTTAGAGTAAGAAATTCGAAAGGAATAGTTTATGATTCAATCAAAGAAGCAAACAAGATGGATGCTGGGGTTATTCCTGATTTATTTTGTGGTGATTATTTGGGTGATTATTTTTAAAATGAGTTTCTCAATTCATGAATTAACACAACTACGTTCCATTAATCTGATCCCCTATGGTGACTCTGCCATCGTGAATCAACAAGTTGATTTTTCAGAAATCTATATGAATATTTTAGCTTTCGTGCCGTTTGGTATTTACTTAGCGATGCTAAAGCCGAATAGCGCGATAGTTAAATTAGTCGCAATTGTGGGCTTCACGAGTTTATCAATTGAAGTTATTCAATATCTTTTTGCGATTGGAGCTAGCGATATCACCGATTTAATTGGTAATACTTTTGGAGGTTTGTTAGGGATCTTGTTCAATCGCGTATCAGTTGAAATCTTAAAAAGTCGACAAAAAACCAATAAAATCTTTAATATTTTAGCCACGATTGGAACTGCTAGCTTTTTAATTCTAGTAGCGTTAATCTTTATGGCAAATTAAATAAAACAGCTGTCGAGGAAATCAGACGATTTTCGACAGCTGTTTTTCTATTAGGTTAAGCTTGCAATTGTTTCATCAAATTCTTGTTTAATCGCGGCTAGTTTTTCTGGATTTTCTAGTAGTTCAAGAATCGTTAACGATAATCCTTGAGCAGCTTTGATTAAGCCGTTTTTACCATCTGGAGAAATCGTTGCGTTAGCCATTTCTTTTGTGTGGGCACCAACTTCTGGTCCACAAATTTTGATAAAGCCTTGAATCGTCGGGCATTTGTAACTTACGGCACCAACGTCGGTTGAACCGGTAGCGACTTCATCAACTGGGTGAATATCGGTTAAGCCTAGTTCTTCATATTTTTCAGTTAAGATATCAGCCAATAAGTAGTTGATAACAGTATCATCGTAAGGACATTCATAAATAGATGATTTAAACGTTACACCATTGGCTAGTGCAACACCTTCAACTGCTGTAATGGCTTTTTCAGTAATTTCTTTTGCGTAAGCCATTGTAGGTGCGCGGAAGTAATACTCTAGTGAAGCGTAGCCTGGAATAACGTTAGCCGCTTCACCACCATCTTTAATCACACCATGAATATAAGTGTGTGGATTAACAAATTGACGAATTAAATTGATTTGTAAGTAGCTCATCACGGCTGCATCAAGTGCAGAAGCGCCAGCTTGTGGGTTACAACCATGAGCGTTTTTACCGAAGAATTCAAATTTAATTGGATTCAAGGCGCTTGAACGACCGCCAACACCGTTATGGCTACCAGGATGTACCATCAAAGCAACGTCGACATCATCAAAGACACCAGCGTCAGACATGCTGACTTTCCCACCAAAGTTTTCTTCTGCAGGGGTTCCAACTACAAGTAACTTCCCACCAAATTGATCAATAATTTTTTTAACCGCTTCACCAGTCGCGATTCCGATTCCAGCAATTAAGTTATGACCACAACCATGACCGACTTCTGGTAGGGCATCAAATTCGCACATCACGGCAATTGTTGGCCCAGGTTTACCAGTATCGTATTCACCGATAAATCCAGTTGGAACAACATGACCGGAAGTTGTTTTAAAGCCTGCATGATCTAAGTAATCTACGAGTAAGGCCATCGTTTCAAATTCTTCATTCCCAATTTCAGGATTGTCATACATGATTTGAACTAAATTCATATAAGCATCAATATTATTTTCAACAGATTGTAAAAGGGTATCTTTCGCTGTAAGAGTCATTTTAAAACCATCCTATTCTTCGATTGCATCGACTGCAAGTTTTGTATATTCAGCACGCCATTTTTCTAAATTACCATTTTCAAGATTTTCTTTGATTACTTTGTTTGCGACTTCAATCAAAGCTTTGTTGTCACGTCCTTTTGGAAAACCAATAACGTTAGTTGCGTATTTTTGTTCAGGATCAAGGTCAAAATTTTCTTGCGGTAAAATTTCTAAATCTGGGAATGTTGCAAGCATTGGGATAACGTGAGAAGTAGAGACAGTAATCGCATCTACGTCACCAGAGTTTAACGCTAAGATTGCGGCATCCATTGTACCAAATTGTTTGATCTTTTTCTCATCAGTAACCGTTGTTGCAAGTTCATATTGGATTGAACCGGCTTGTGCACCGACCTGAAGTTTAGCTTCTTTAATTTCATCTAACGAAGTATATTTTTTAGCAGTTTCTTTCGTCATTAATAAACCTTGGAAACCATCGGCAGCTTCTTGTTGATAGCCATCTGAAAATTCCATCACTTGGCCACGTTCATCGGTTCCTACGAAAGCAGCAATTCCAAGATCGACACTACCGGTTTGAATATTGGCTAAGACACCGTTAAAGTCAGTCGGTTTGATTTCAAGTTCCACACCAATTTCATCGGCAATTGCTTGAATTAAAGCGACATCGCTTCCTACGATTTCTTTTTTACCGTCTTTTAAAATATAAAATTCAGCAGGTGGGAAGTCAGGTGACGTTGCCATCACAATTTTTCCAGCTTCTTTAATTTTACTTAATTGATCGGTTCCAGCATCTGATTTTGAACCATCTGTTGTGTCATTTGTCGAGCCGCCACCACACGCTGCTAAGACTGTCATTGTTAATAGGCCAACCACGGCTAGTTTAAATTTATTTTTCATTTTATTTTCCTCCAATTTGTTGTACTAAAAAGTAATTTGATCTAAAAATTCTTTGGTACGTTGTTCTTTCGGATGATCAAAGAGTTCTTCTGGGGTTCCTTCTTCAACGATAACCCCTTTATCAATAAAGAAGACACGGGAAGCAATTTTTTTAGCAAAGTTCATTTCATGTGTCACGATAACAGTTGTTAAATGACTTTTGGCTAAATCTTGAATAACGAGTAATACTTCTTTAACCATTTCAGGATCAAGGGCTGAAGTCGGTTCATCAAACAACATAACTTCCGGTTCCATCGCTAGTGCGCGAGCAATAGCGACCCTTTGCTTTTGACCACCAGATAATTTGCTTGGATAAACATCTTTTTTATCGAGTAATCCGACTTTTTTCAAAAGTTCTTCGGCAATTTTTGTTGCGGCTTCTTTGGATAATTTTTTTAATTTCATCGGTGCTAAAATAATATTTTCTAAAACCGTCATATTTGGGAATAAATTAAAGTGTTGGAAAACCATTCCGATTTGCTGACGAATCAAATCAATGTCACTTTCTTTTAAGTCTTTATCGGTTAATGAATTTTCTTTAAAGAAGACTTCACCACCAGTTGGTTGTTCCATCAAGTTTAAACAACGAAGAAATGTTGATTTACCTGAACCAGAGGGACCAATCACAGCTAAAATCTCACCTTTTTTAATTTCAGTGGAGATTCCTTTTAAAACTTCTAAGTCTCCGTAACTTTTTTGTAGATTGACTGTTTTAATCATAAATACTTAACCTCTTTTCTAACTGTTTCATTAAGGCCGTTAAAGTGAATGTCAGGAAGAAATAAATGATTGCGACAATGATTAGTGGTTCAAAGATGGAATAAGTCGATGCTTTAACGATATTCGTTGTATACATGACATCAAAGATTCCAACAACCGATACAATAGAAGATTCTTTAATCATTGCGATAAATTCATTACCTAAACCTGGTAAAATCACTCGAATCGCTTGAGGGATAATAACCGAACGCATTGTTTGGCGACGACTTAATCCAAGTGAGCGACCGGCTTCCATTTGCCCTTTATCAATGGCATCTAAGCCACCACGTAATAACTCGCAGATATAAGCACCTGAGTTAATGGATAAGGCCACGACGGCAGTTAAAAATTCTCGCGAGCCGTATGTATCACCTAAGAAGGTTAAAGCGGGAAGGGTCACACCAATTAACGGTAAGCCATATAACCAAATATATAATTGAATGAGTATGGGTGTTCCGCGAATGACTTGCGTATACACAGCCGCAATTCCTTTAAAGAAACGATTTGGTGATTGTTGGAGTAGTGTGGCTAGCAATCCGATAATCGAACCAAAAAAGACGGTCATTAACGATAGAACAATCGTAACAATTGTGCCATCAATGAAAGTGGGAATCCATTTTGTCATTTTTCCAAAATCAACAACAATCCCCACAAGATGAAAATAATCCATTTGAAGACTCCTTTCGAAAATATTCATTATTTTGTTCTTTCTATGAATATTATTTACGTTTTGTTAGTATATAATGTATAATAATTCATTTTAAAAGGGAAAGCAAGCATATTTATTTATTCTTTTGAAAGAAATATTCAATGTTCGGATTTTATGAAAGAAAGGGATTTCATGACAAAATAGGAAAAATACGATACTCTATCTATAGAATATAAAAATTAGGAGGTAAGCAAATGAGTCTAACAAGTACGTATACATTAAATGATGGGAATAAAATTCCAGTTGTCGGATTTGGTACGTGGCGAACGCCAGATGGAGAAATTGCAAAGCATGCTGTATTAAAAGCGTTAGAAGCCGGTTATCGCCATATTGATACGGCGGCCGCTTATCATAACGAGGGATCTGTTGGGGCAGCGATTGCTGAAAGTGGGATTGCACGCGAAGAATTATACATTACAACCAAGTTAGCTAATCCTGTTGGTACATATGAAGGTGCGGTTCATGCAATTGAGGAATCACTGAGAGCACTTGATACAGAGTATATTGATTTATATTTAATTCATTGGCCGACACCAATTACTTACCGTGAGTACTGGGAAAAACGCAATGCCGATTGTTGGCAAGCGATGGAAGAGGCAGTTGTCGCGGGAAAAATTAAAAGTATTGGGGTTTCAAATTTCTTACCTCACCATTTAGAGAAACTATTTGAAACGGCAACAATTC